>NZ_JASCXL010000097.1:0-35660 GCF_030010595.1 Streptomyces sp. CC224B
GAGCCCGCGGCGCCACCGGCACCGCCCGCGGGCGGCGGCGGCAGGTCCGGCCCGCTCGCGGCGGGCCCCGTGGGCGGCGGCAGGTCCGCGCCCGGCACCCCGGCCTGGGGGTCGTCCAGGGCGGGGGCGAGCGCCGTCTTGGGCAGTTGGCTGCCGCCCGACATCAGCGCGGTCTTGGCCTCCGGCGACACGCTGGGCGGCGGCGTGTCCTCCGCCTCTCCGTCCAGGTTCACCGGCGGCGAGAACACCGTCGCGGGCAGCGGCACGGCCACGTCGTCGTCATCGGCACCGGTGTTGGTGTCCGTACCCGCCCACGGCGTCGCGGAGGCGGACTCGGACACGGACGCCGAAGACGACGCCGACGCCGACGCCGACGGGGACGACGGGGACGCGGGGGACGACGGCGCGCCCGCCTCACCCCCGGCCCCGGGAGCCCCGTCCGGCGCACCGGCGGCGGGCCACGCCGCACCCCCGCCCGAGGTGGCGGGCAGCTCCGGAGAAGGCGCTTCGGCCGAAGCCCCACCGGGGGAAGGCACACCCCCGGAAGGCCCACCGGCCCCCTCCGCACCCTCCGCCTGCGCCGTGGGCAGGGGTCCGGCCGCGGTCGGCGGCACCGCGCCGGCCGGAGCCTGCGCCTGCGCCGGGATCCGGGCCGCGGGCCCCGCGGGCTCCGCGGCGGCCGCGGACGACCGCCGGTCCGGAATGCCCAGCTTGTCCGCCGCCTCCTGCAACCACTCCGGCGGGCTCAGCAGGAACGACGTCTGGTTCAGGTCCACCCGCGCCGGCGCGGCCTGCGCCGCGGGCTCCGGCGCCGACGACACCCCGTACTCCTCCTCGTACCGACGGATCACCTCACCCACCGGCAGCGCGGGCCACAGCGTCGCCTCACCGCTGTCCCGCGCGATGACCAGACGCTGACCGCCCCCGTCCGAACGCGGACCGCCCTCGCGGTCCTCGGCCCACACCACGAAACCCAGCTCGAACTCCCGCACCCGCACCTCGCGGTGCCCGGGCGGCGGCACATCGCCGTTGACCCATTCCTCGGCGCGCTCCTGCGCCTGCGCGAAGGTCACCATCGCCAGCTCACTCCCCCACCGGGACGGCGCGCGCGAAGCCGCCGTCCACCATCAGGTTCGCCACGGTCTCCAGCTCGGGCGGGCTGCCCGCCAGCCGGGACAGGAACGCGTCGAAGTCGTCACCGCAGGGCAGCAGCAGCCGCTGCACCCGCTCCGCGGGCGCCCACGACGGATCCACGTCGCGCGCGTCGTCGTACGCGCAGAACCACACCGAGCCGACCCGGTCGCCCCTGACCTTCACGGCCAGCAGACCGCCCTGCACGAAACCCACGCCCAGATAGTCCTTGGTGAGATGGTCGCGCAGACACTTGTTCACGTACACCAGGTCGTTCACGGCCGCCTCGTCACGGACCGTGAAGAACGGCTGGTCGACGAGGAGCCCCAGCTCAGCGTCGAGCGCCGTGCCCACCGGCGCGCACCCGCCCGCCGCCTTCAGGAACGACCGGTACGCGCCCGGCAGGCGATAGCCCAAGTCCTCCTCCACACCCGCCACCTGGCTCTCGGTGACCGCGAGCGCCCCCTTGGGCAGCGCCAGATGCGCGGGCCGGGTCTCCTGCAGCGGCCGCGTCCCGCGCTTGCCGTGGTCGACCGGCGCCGTCGCGATCCCGCCGTGGTGCCGCAGCAACGCCTTCACCTCGACCGGCACCAGCTCAAGACGCCGGCTGTGCGGCACGTGGTGCCACGTCCAGCCGTGCGGCGTCGCCACCGGCGGCACCGTGTCCCACAGCTCGTGCCCGGACGCCGCCAGCGCCGCGTTCGCCGAGACGTAGTCCGTCAGGCGCAGCTCGTCCACGCCGAAACCCTCCGGCGGCTCCGCCACCTCCGCCGCCGCGCGCGCGTACGGCGAGAAGTCCGGATAGCCGTCACCGTCCACCCGCACCCCCCGGGGATGCCGAGCGGCCCGCACCGGGTCCGGGAAGTGCACGACCTGCCCGGCGTAGGCCGCGTTCGGCGGCGCGGCCTGCTGCCCGAGCCGACCTGGCCGACCTGTCGTCATGGCGGTTGCCCTCCTGCGGCACTGTGGGGTTCACGGATGGCGACAGCCTATGCGCAAGCCCGACACGGGTCACCGGGCCTCCGATTCCGTGACCACCCGCCACGGAACCGTCACCCAGAGACGAAACCCGGCCGTGTCGCCCGGCCCCAGCTTCCGCACCACGCGCCCCATTTGGCAGTCTGTTCCCGCAACGCGGGGGCGCGGCACCAGCGGCCGACGCCGCGGGCACGGGGAGGGAAACACCACATGCACACCGCACAAACCGGCATGTCACGGACGACCAGCACATCCACCGAAAGCGCCGGAACCGTTCACTCCACGACCACACCCGGCGGCCAAGGCACCCCGACGGGCACCGCCACCGCCACCGCGGGCGGCGACCCCCGCGTCGGCTGGAGCAGCGTCCCCGCCGACGCACCCATCCTGCGCCAGCGCCGCGACGGCATCCTGCCCACCGTCGCCGCCGCGCTCTCCGTCCGCGGCACCACCCTCACCGCCACCCCCAAGCGCAGCGACGAACCACCCACCCACCACCCCCTCGTCCAGGACTTCCTCGACACCCTCACCAGCGGCCAGCGCGAACGCTTCACCGGCCGCTGCGCCGAAGCCCTGCTCATCTCCCGGCACCTCACCGCCGCCGACGCGGGCCGCTCCAAACGCGCCCGCCGCAAACCCATGACCAACGGCGAGGCCCGCAAAGCCCTCAAGCACGCCAAACTCACCACCCGCCGCATCCGCGAGGACGGCGACCCCCTGCACGGCTCCTTCGCCCGCCCGTGCCGCTCCTGCGCCGCCCTCACCGCACACTTCGGCGTCCGCGTCGTCGACCCGACGACCCCCGACTGACCCCGGCCGACCGCCGACCGCCGGCACCGACGCCACCGGGCCACACCCGCACACCGCCCGGCCGCCCGCCACCCGGCCACACCCGCACCCGTACCCGCACCACGAGGGCCAGAGCCATGCACACCGACAACGCCACCCGCTTCCCCGTGCCCGTCGACGCCGCCCTGCGCACCGCGGGCTGGCGCCCCGGCCGCTGGGACATCAAACAGGCCGAGATCTGGGCCGACGCCCTGCGCCGCCACACCTCACCCGCCGGCCACCGGCACGCCGTCTTCCCCGCCGCCGTCGAGGCCTGGGCCGAATTCGGCGGCCTCCACATCACCCCCCAGGGCCCCGGCCGCCAGATCGCCCCCGCCACCATCCACCTCGACCCCATGTTCGGCCTCCACCTCGCCCGCACCCTCGGCGACCTCGGCCGCGCCCTCGGCACCCAGGTCAGCCCCATAGGCGAGGAGACCGACACCCAGGCACTGCTCGCCATCGACGCCGAAGGCCGCGTCTACAGCCTCGACCACAGCGGCGACTGGTACCTCGGCCAGCACATCGACCAGGCCCTCACCACCCTCGTCGCGGGCACCCAGCCCGTACGCCTCACCGCCGGAGCCTAAGCACTTCGCTGGACCCCGCCGCCCCGTACCGTCCCGCGGCCACGGGCCCACCGCGGCTGATCACGCAGGCCCCCGCGCCCTACGAGGCGCTCCCCCACGGCGGCAGGACGCCGATCAGGCCCCACCCACCCCCGCCGGCAACACCGCCGACACCCGGAAACCACCCGCATCCGTCGGCCCCGACACGAACACACCCCCCAGAGCCGTCACCCGCTCCTTCATCCCCACCAGACCGTTGCCCCCACTCGGCAACCGCGCGTCCTCCGGCGACACCTCCGGCGGCGGACCGTTCTCCACCTGCATCGCGACCTCCCCGCCCCGATGCGCCAGCCGCACATACGTCTTCGCACCCGCCGCGTGCTTGTGCACGTTCGTCAACGCCTCCTGCACCACCCGGAACGCCGTCTCCTCCACCTCCGCCGCATACACCCGCGGCTCCCCCTCCACAGACATGTCCACCACCATGCCCGCCGCCCGCGACTGCTCCACCAACGCGTCCAGCTCCGCCAGACACGGACCCTCCACCGCCTCCGGACCCACCCCGTCCCCGGCCCGCGACGCCGCCTGCGCCGCCGCCTCCCGCACCGCCGCCAGCGGCAACGGCACCGGAGCCGGAGCCGGCCTCGCCGGAGGCTCCCCCGCCCGCAACACCCCCAGCATCTCCCGCAACTCCGTCAAAGCCTGCCGACCCATGTCCCCCACCAACGCGGCGTTCTTCACCGCCTTCTCCGGATCCTTCCGCGCCACCGCCTGCAACGCCGCCGCATGCACCACCATCAGACTCACCCGGTGCGCCACCACGTCGTGCATGTCCCGCGCGATCCGCGTGCGCTCCTCGTTACGCGCCCACTCCGCACGCTCCTCCGCCCGCTCCGCGAGCAACTGCAACTCCCGCTCCAGGCTGTCCGCCCGCTCCCGCAACGACTCCATCAACCGCCTGCGCGCCCCCACGTACAACCCCAGCAGCACCGGCGGCGCCGTGATCCCCAACGACGTACTGATCGCGATGAACGGGATGAACCCCTCCCCGATCGTCAGATCACCACTCGCTATGTCCTGATTGGCCCGCACCAGCGTCACGATCAACGTCCCCGCCAGCGACATCCCCGACAGCGCGCCGATGATCCGGCGCGGCAGCTCCGACGCCGCCAGCGTGTACAACCCCACGATGGTCATCAGGACGCCCATCTGCGCGGGCGTCACCGCCACCGCCACCAGCACCACCGCGATGGGCCACCGGCGGCGCAACACCAGCGTCGCCCCGGCCAGCAGGCCGAACGCCACCCCCACCGGCAACGGCAGCCCCGCGTCCCGCGCGAACTCCACACCCTCCGCACCGCACTCGGCCGCCGAGACGACACCGAGCCCGATGTCCAGCACGGCGCTGCGCCGCCGCTCCCACCACCACGGCCCCGTCCGGGCCGTGTTTCCGCTGTCCCCCGTCGTGGTCATGTGTTCCAGCCTACGGGCGCCGACGCCCGGTTTTCCGGTGAGTTTCGGGCCCGGCGATCGTGCTCCCGCACTACCCGGCCGGTGCCCGGGAGGCGGCGGAACCACCAGGTAACCCTCGAACAGTTGAATCGCCCATACTTTCGCCCCGGACGTCCGCATTCCGGACGAGGCTCGCCGTATGACCGAGAACCACGGCACGTACACCGACTTCGAGGGGCTGCGGGAAAGGGCTGTGGCCTTGCGGCGCGAGGGCCACAGCCTGAGGCAGATCGCCGACGCGCTCCAGGTCCGCAGCAAGGGCATGCTGCAGCGCCTGGTCAAGGGCGAACCCGCCCCGGAGTGGACAAGGCGCCCGAAGGCCAAGGACGACCTGCGCGAAAGGGCGCGCGAACTGCGACGCAAGGGCTGGACGTACAACGAGATCCAGGCAGAGCTCAAGTGCTCGAAGAGTTCGATCTCGCTATGGGTCCGGGATCTCCCCAAGCCGGAGCCCCGGTACACGCCTGAAGAGCAGCTTGCCCTCATGAACGCCGGACTGCATCGCCTCCGCGCAGCGCAGGACGAACAGCGTACGGAGATCAAGCGGGTGGCACGTCACGAGATCGGCGACCTGACAGACCGCGAGTTGTTCCTCGTCGGAGTAGCCCTCTACTGGGCCGAGGGCCAGAAGAGCAAGCCGTACGCCCGCCGCGAGCGAGTGGTGTTCGTCAACAGCGACCCGAGTGTGATCAAGACGTACCTGGCCTGGCTCGACCTGCTGGGCGTGGACCCCCAGCAAGTACGCTTCCGCCTGCTCATCCACGAGACCGCTGATGTGGACGAGGCTCATCGTTACTGGGCCGACCTTGTGCGCGCGGATGTCGCCGTGTTCGGCAAGCCGACGTTGAAGCGTCACAACCCCCGAACGGTCCGCAAGAACACCATGGACGACTACCACGGCTGCCTGGTGGTCTCCGTCACTCAGAGCGCCAAGTTGTACCTGCGCATCGAAGGGTGGTGGGCGGGAATAGCCGCCCACGCGGGAAGCCGTCTCGGGTAAGGTCTCAAGGGCCGTCCCCCGTGGTGTAACTGGCAGCACACTGGTTTTTGGTACCAGCAGGACAAGGTTCGAATCCTTGCGGGGGAGCCACAGCGCACGCGGCCCAGGTTCGGATCCACCACGGCGCCTTTGCGCTCTCTCCCCGGCCGGGCACCCGCATATCACCAGGCCCGCCCGCTGCCCGGGACCCCCGCCCTGATTACGGGCCGGTATCCTGCGGATGTCCACACCCCAAGCATCCGAAGCCGAAGGGCATCCCCGTGAGCGCCAACTGCCCGGCAGCCGTCGTCGTCCTCGCAGCGGGTGAGGGCACCCGTATGAAGTCGGCCACCCCGAAGGTCCTGCACGAGATCTGCGGCCGTTCCCTCGTGGGGCACGTGCTCGCCGCCGCGCGCGAGCTCGCGCCGGAGCGTCTCGTCGCCGTGGTGGGGCACGAGAGCGAGCGCGTGCGCGCGCACCTCGCCGAGATCGACGCCGAGGTCCGCACCGCCTACCAGGCGGAGCAGAACGGCACCGGCCACGCCGTCCGCATCGGCCTGGAGGAGATCGGCGGCGCGGTGGAGGGCACCGTGGTCGTGGTGTGCGGGGACACCCCGCTCCTGACGGGTGCCACGCTGCGGCGCCTCGCCGAGACCCACACCGCCGACGGCAACGCCGTCACCGTGCTGACGGCCGAGGTGCCGGACGCGACCGGGTACGGCCGGATCGTGCGGGACGCGGCCACGGGCGCGGTCACGGAGATCGTGGAGCACAAGGACGCCAGCGACGAGCAGCGCGCGATCCGTGAGATCAACTCGGGGGTGTTCGCCTTCGACGGCCAGCTTCTGGCCGACGCGCTGGGCAAGGTGCGGACGGACAACAGCCAGGGCGAGGAGTACCTGACGGACGTGCTCGGGATTCTGCGTGCGGCGGGGCACCGGGTGGGTGCGGCCGTGGCGGCGGACCACCGGGAGATCGCGGGGATCAACAACCGGGTGCAACTGGCGGACGCGCGGCGGGTGTTGAACGACCGGTTGCTGACCGAGGCGATGCTGGCGGGTGTGACGGTGGTGGATCCGGCGTCGACGTGGGTGGACGCGACGGTGACGTTCGAGCGGGACGCGGTGGTGCACCCGGGTACGCAGCTCCTGGGTGTGACGCATCTGGGTGAGGGTGCGGAGGTGGGCCCCAACTCCCGTCTGCAGGACACGGTCGTCGGGTCCGGGGCGCGGGTGATCAACACGGTCGCGGACAGCGCGCGGATCGGTGAGGGGGCGTCCGTGGGTCCGTACGCGTATCTGCGGCCGGGGACGCGGCTGGGGGCGCGGTCGAAGGCCGGGACGTACGTGGAGATGAAGAACGCGACGATCGGTGAGGGTACGAAGGTGCCGCATCTGTCGTACGTGGGGGACGCGACGATCGGTGATCACACGAACATCGGCGCGGCGAGTGTCTTCGTGAACTACGACGGTGAGGCGAAGCACCACACGACGGTGGGATCGCACTGCAAGACGGGGTCGGACAACATGTTTGTGGCCCCTGTCACGATCGGCGACGGTGCCTATACGGCGGCGGGGTCGGTGATCACGAAGGATGTGCCGCCCGGTTCGCTGGCTGTCGCGCGTGGCCAGCAGCGGAATATCGAGGGCTGGGTGGCCCGTAAGCGTCCGGGGAGCGCGGCGGCGAAGGCGGCCGAGGCGGTGTCCCGGGGCGGGGAGAACGCGGTCGGCGAGAGCTGATCGGGGACCTGACTGGAAAAAGGTGCGCCGAACACCGCGTACCGTGATAGGTGCACACCAATCGGCTGACTCGTGGCGCGGCCTATGTCCTGGATGTCGAGATCGTTCCGGGACCTCTTGGATGTATCGCGGGTGCAGCAGCGGAAGAACTCGTCTGAGGAGACAGTGCTGTGACCGGGATCAAGACGACCGGCGAGAAGAAGTTGATGTTCTTCTCCGGCCGCGCCCACCCCGAGTTGGCCGAGGAGGTCGCCCACGAGCTGGGGGTCGGGGTCGTACCGACCAAGGCGTTCGACTTCGCCAACGGTGAGATCTATGTGCGCTACCAGGAGTCGGCGCGCGGCGCGGACTGCTTCCTGATCCAGAGCCACACGGCCCCGATCAACAAGTGGGTCATGGAGCAGCTCATCATGATCGACGCTCTGAAGCGGGCTTCCGCGCGGAGCATCACCGTGCTCCTGCCGTTCTACGGCTATGCCCGTCAGGACAAGAAGCACCGTGGTCGGGAGCCGATCTCGGCGCGTCTGATCGCCGATCTGATGAAGACGGCGGGTGCCGACCGGATCGTCACGGTCGATCTGCACACGGACCAGATCGTGGGCTTCTTCGACGGTCCGGTGGACCACCTGTTCGCGCTGCCGATCCTGGCGGACTACGTGGGCGCGAAGGTGGACCGGGACAAGCTGACGGTGGTCTCGCCGGACGCGGGCCGGGTGCGGGTCGCCGACCGCTGGTGCGACCGGCTGGGTGCGCCGCTGGCGATCGTGCACAAGCGGCGTGACAAGGACGTCGCGAACCAGGTCACGGTGCATGAGGTGGTCGGTAACGTCGAGGGCCGGGTCTGTGTGCTGGTGGACGACATGATCGACACGGGTGGCACGATCTGTGCGGCGGCGGACGCGCTGTTCGCGCATGGTGCGGAGGACGTCATCGTGACGGCCACGCACGGTGTGCTTTCGGGTCCGGCGGCGGACCGGCTGAAGAATTCGAAGGTGAGTGAGTTCGTGTTCACGAACACGCTGCCGACGCCGAACGAGCTGGAGCTCGACAAGATCACGGTGCTGTCGATCGCCCCGACCATCGCCAACGCGGTGCGGGAGATCTTCCAGGACGGCTCGGTGACCAGCCTCTTCGAGGAGCAGGCGGGTCCGAGGGTCTGAGTCGCCGCGAGGCTTGACTGATCGTTTTGGGGTGCGGCCTCCCTGCCGAGTAGACTGGTGAAGTTGCTCGGCGAGGGAGGCCGTACTTCTTGGTACGGCGGTCCGTAATCGACGCGCTCTTCGTAGCAGGCCAGTCGTGTGGCCGGGTGACGCTTCCGTTTCACCTATCTACGAGGAGTGCTCCATGTCTGAGGTCAAGCTCAGTGCCGAGACCCGTTCCGAGTTCGGCAAGGGTGCCGCTCGCCGTATCCGCCGTGAGAACAAGGTTCCCGGTGTGCTGTACGGCCACGGCACCGACCCGGTCCACATCACGCTGCCCGGCCACGACCTGCTCATGGCCCTGCGGACGTCGAACGTCCTGATCTCCCTGGACATCGACGGCCAGGAGACCCAGCTCGCCATCCCGAAGGCCGTGCAGCGCGACGTGCTGCGCCAGGGCATCCTGACCCACGTCGACCTGCTTCTGGTGAAGCGCGGCGAGAAGGTCAACGTCGACATCCCGGTGGTGACCGAGGGTGAGCTGGCCCCGGGTGGCAACCTGCTGGAGCACGTCCTGGACGCGCTGCCGGTCGAGGCCGAGGCCACGCACATCCCGGAGACCGTGACCGTGTCCGTCGCGGGTCTGGAGGCCGGCGCCTCCATCCACGCGAAGGACATCACGCTGCCCTCCGGTGTCTCCCTGGCCATCGACGCCGACGCCGTCGTGCTGCAGGTCCTGGCCGCGCAGGCCGAGGAGGCCCCGGCCGAGGGTGCGGGCGACGAGGCCGCCGAGGCCTGAGCCGTCACACCGTAGGTACGTCAACCGCCGCCCGGCGCTCAGCGCGGGGCGGCGGTTGAGCTATGAAGGAGACATGCAGATGACGACGGATCCGAGCGCTCCCTGGCTGGTGGTGGGTCTCGGCAACCCTGGCCCCGGCTATGCCATGAACCGGCACAATGTGGGCTTCATGGTCGCGGACCTGCTCGCCGGGCGGATCGGTGGCTCCTTCAAGCGTGCCGCCAAGGCGCAGGCGCAGGTTCTGGAGGGGCGTCTGGGTCCGATGGGTCCGGGCAGCCGTCGGGTCGTCCTGGTGAAGCCGATGTCGTACATGAATCTGTCGGGTGGTCCGGTGACGGCTCTGCGCGACTTCTACAAGGTGCCGACGGCGCACGTGGTGGCGGTGCACGACGAGCTGGACATCGACTTCGGCACGCTGCGGCTGAAGCTGGGCGGTGGCGACAACGGGCACAACGGTCTGAAGTCGATGACGAAGGCGATGGGGTCGGACTACCACCGGGTGCGGTTCGGGATCGGGCGTCCGCCGGGGCGGATGCAGGTGGCGGACTTCGTCCTGAAGGACTTCTCGTCGGTCGAGCGCAAGGAGCTGGACTACTTGGTGGACCGGGCGGCGGATGCGGTGGAGTGCCTCGTGACGGAGGGGCTTGAGCGCGCGCAGAGCGCGTACAACTCCTGAGCGGCGGTTCGCCCGGCGCTGCGCGCCTCGCTCGTCCTCAGGCGCCGGACGGGCTGCCCCCTGCCGTGGCGCCGTCGTCGGCTGCCTGTGCTTCACCGCTTCGCGGTGAATGTTCCCCGCCCGCCTAGCCCCTTTCAGGGGCGAGGCAGGCGGGGTTCTGGTTTGTCAGCCGGTTTGTCAGCCCGTCCGGCGTTTGAGGACGAGCCGCGGAGCGGCGATGAGGCGGGGGTCCAGGGGGCGCGGCCCTCTGGTTTCGGGAAAGGGGCGGGTCTGGGGCGCCCCGCGAAGGCCCGGCCTCAGCCCGTGTTGCGCAGGCCCGCCGCCACGCCGTTGACGGTGAGGAGGAGGGCTCGTGCGAGGAGCGGGTCGGGTTCGGTGCCGGCGGCGGCCGCGTCGCGCTGGCGCTTGAGGAGGGCGACCTGGAGGTAGGAGATCGGGTCGAGGTAGGCGTCGCGGATGGCGAAGGTCTGCTGGAGGACGGGCTGGGCGTCGAGGAGCTTCTCCTCGCCGGTGACGCGCAGGATCTCGCGGACGGTGAGCTCGTGCTCGGCCTCGATGGTGGCGAAGATGTGCCGGAGCTCGTCGGGGACGAGGGTGTCCACGTAGTGCCGGGCGATGCGCAGGTCGGTCTTGGCGAGGGTCATCTCGACGTTGGAGACGAAGTTGCGGAAGAAGTGCCAGTGCTCGTGCATCTCTTCCAGGACGGTGTCGAGGCCGGCTTCGCGCAGGGCCTTGAGGCCGGAGCCGACGCCGAACCAGCCGGGCACGATCTGCCGGGACTGGGTCCAGCCGAACACCCAGGGGATGGCGCGCAGGCCGTCGAGCGAGACGCCGGAGCCGGGCCGGCGGGAGGGCCGCGAGCCGAGGTGCAGGTCGGCGAGCTGGTCCACGGGGGTCGACGCGAGGAAGTACGTCGGCAGGTCGGGGTCCTCGACGAGCTTGCGGTAGGCGGCGTGGGCGGCGTCGGAGACGACGTCCATGGCGGCGTCCCAGCGGGCGAGGGCCTCGTCGGACTGGCGGGGTGCGGTGTGCAGGGCGGAGGCCTGGAGGGTGGCGGCGACGGTCAGTTCCAGGTTCTCCCGGGCCAGGGAGGGGACGAGGTACTTGTCGGAGATGACCTCGCCCTGCTCGGTGACCTTGATCTCGCCCTCCAGGGTGCCCCAGGGCTGGGCGAGGATGGCGTCGTGGGAGGGGCCGCCGCCGCGGCCGACGGTGCCGCCGCGGCCGTGGAAGAGGCGCAGGCGGACGCCGTAGCGGTGGGCGACGTCGCGCAGCCGGCGCTGGGCGCGGTGGATCTCCCACTGGCTGGTGGTGATGCCGCCGAACTTGGAGGAGTCGGAGTAGCCGAGCATGACCTCCTGGACGTCGCCGCGCAGGGCGACGAGGCGGCGGTAGGAGGGGTCGGCGAGCATCTCGTCGAGGATGACGTCGGCGGCGCGCAGCTCGTCGGTGGTCTCCAGGAGGGGCACGATGCCGATCTTGGCCCAGCCGGCGTGGAGGTCGATGAGTCCGGCCTCGCGGGCGAGGACGGCGGCGGCGAAGACGTCGTCGGCGCCCTGGCACATGGAGATGATGTACGACTCGATGACTTCGGGGCCGAAGACGTCGAGGGCCTTCTTGACGGTCTCGAAGACGCCGAGGGTCTTCTGGCCCGCGGCGTCGAGCGGTGCGGGGCTGGGGGCGAGCGGGCGGCGGGAGCGCAGCTCCTTGGCGAGGAGCTTCTGCCGGTACTCGCGGGGCATGTCGGCGTACCGCCAGGATTCCTCGCCGAGGCGGTCGAAGAGCTGGCCGAGGGCGTGGTGGTGGGCGTCGGCGTGTTCGCGGACGTCCATGGTGGCGAGCTGGAGGCCGAAGGCGGCGAGGGTGCGGATGGTGCGGTTCATGCGGCCGTCGGCGAAGAGGCCGCCCTTGTGGGCGCGCAGCGAGGTCTGGATGAGTGTGAGGTCGTGCAGGAGCTCGCTGGTGCCGAGGTAGTCGCGGCCGGGTTCGTGCGGGGTGCCCTTGGCCAGGCGCTGCTTGGTGTTCTCCAGCTTCTGGCGGACGCAGGTGGCCTTGAGGCGGTAGGGCTCCTCGGCGTTGAGGCGCTTGTAGCGGGGGCTGATCTCGGGGAGGCGTTCGAGGTCGGCCTGGAGGGAGGCGCGGAGTTCGTCGGTGGCGCCGGAGTAGCGGATGGAGTTCGACAGGAAGCCGCGCAGCTCGTCGATCATGTCGAGCGCGTCGTTGATGCCGTGCTCGTGCTGGAGGATGAGGACGTCCCAGGTGACGTCGGGGGTGACGTTGGGGTTGCCGTCGCGGTCGCCGCCGATCCAGGTGCCGAAGGTGAGGGGGCGGGTGCCTTCGGGGAGCTGGACGCCGACGCGCTCCAGTTCGGCGGTGAGGTCCTCCAGGACGTCGCCGACGGCTCCGGCGTGCAGTTCGTCGAGGTAGTAGATGGCGTTGCGGGCCTCGTCGGCGGGTTCGGGGCGGACGACGCGCAGTTCGTCGGTCTGCCAGACGAGGTCGATGTTCTCGGCGAGGCGGATGTCGTGGCGGCGCCGGTCGGACTCGATGACCGGGGTCTCCAGGAGTTCGGCGACGCGGCGCAGCTTGTTGAGGACGGAGCGGCGGGCGGCCTCGGTGGGGTGGGCGGTGAAGACGGGCCGTACGTTGAGGTGCTCGACGGTCTGGCGCAGGTGCTCGGGGTCGGCGTCCTTGAGCCGGTCGGCGGTGCGGGCGAGGAGGCCGCCCTCGGCGGCGCGGCGGGCGCGCAGCTCGCGGCCGCGGTGCACCTGCTCGGTGACGTTGGCGAGGTGGAAGTAGGTGGAGAAGGCCCGTACCAGCTTCGCGGCCGTCTCCAGCTCGGTGGAGCCGAGGAGGCGGGCGGCGGCCTCGCCGTCCTCGCGGGTCAGGCGGCGGACCTTTTCGACGAGGTCGAGCAGTTCGGGCCCTTCCTGGCGGACGAGGGTCTCGCCGAGGAGGTCGCCGAGGCGGCGGATGTCGGCGCGCAGCTCGCTGTTGGCCGTGGCCGTCGCGGTGCTTGCGGCGGCCTGCGGGGCGGTCTGGTCGTCGGCACTGCTCACAGGTGCGGCTCCTTGCGGTGAATCCCGCCGCGCACGGGCGGGAGACGGGTGGGCACGTCTGGGAGGGGTCCCGGCGGGTGAACCGGGGGAGGTTACAGAGCGGACCGCGCTGTCCGACCGTTCCAAGGATATGTGTCGATGCGATCCGGCCGTCCTGCGGCCTCTTGCCGCGACGCCGCGCGCTGCCATACTTACGTTGCCGTAGGTTACGGTCCCGTAGGCAGGCATGCCCGGGCCGTTCCATGGGCACTCGCCCGTGGCGTACATCCCTGTCCGGCACGTCGTCCGGCTCGTCGTCCGGTCCGTGCCCTCACCCTCGACCCCCCAGGGGAACGTTTATGACCACAAGCCCCGATGTCGTCAAAGAATCGAAGGGGGCACCGGCCGGTGCCCCTCTGCCGCCCGCCACGCTGGGTGGGGAGCGGAAGCGCTCGCTGGAGCAGATCACGCTGCTCCTGTTCATCACCGTCCCGTTCCTGGCGCTGGTCGCGGCGGTGCCGCTGGCCTGGGGCTGGGGGGTGAGCTGGCTCGATCTGGGCCTGCTGGTCGTCATGTACTACGTGGGGTGCCACGGCATCACCATCGGGTTCCACCGGTACTTCACGCACGGTTCGTTCAAGGCGAAGCGGCCGTTGCGGATCGCGCTGGCGGTCATGGGTTCGCTGGCGGTCGAGGGGCCGCTGGTGCGCTGGGTCGCCGACCACCGCAAGCACCACAGGTTCTCCGACGCGGAGGGTGACCCGCACTCCCCGTGGCGGTACGGCGAGTCGGTCCCGGCCCTGATGAAGGGGCTGTGGTGGGCGCACATCGGCTGGATGTTCGACGAGGAGCAGACGTCGCAGGAGAAGTACGCGCCGGACCTGGTCAAGGATCCGGCGATCCGGATGATCTCGCGCCAGTTCGTGCTGTGGACGCTGGTGTCGCTGCTGCTCCCGCCGCTGGTCGGCGGCCTGGTGACGATGTCGTGGTGGGGCGCGTGCACCGCGTTCTTCTGGGGCTCACTCGTTCGAGTGGCCCTGTTGCACCACGTGACGTGGTCCATCAACTCCATCTGCCACGCGGTGGGCAAGCGGCCCTTCAAGTCCCGTGACCGCTCCGGGAACGTGTGGTGGCTCGCGGTCCTGTCGTGCGGCGAGTCGTGGCACAACCTGCACCACGCCGACCCGACGTCCGCGCGCCACGGCGTGATGCGGGGGCAGCTCGACTCGTCGGCGCGCCTCATCCGCTGGTTCGAACAGCTCGGCTGGGCGTACGACGTGCGCTGGCCGTCGCGGTCCCGTGTCGACTCCCGCCGCAAGCCGCTGGACTCCCTCGACGCCGCTGGCAAGCGGCAGGCCGCAGACGCGGCATGATGGAACCTGTGGCCACCGACTCCAGCACTTCACGTCCGACGGGTTCCGCGCGGGCGGACAAGGCCCCGCGGAATTCGAACAACGACAAGCCCCGGCGGGTCCGCCGGACCCGTATGACCGGCGCCGAGCGCCGTGAGCAGTTGCTGGACATCGGCCGCACCCTGTTCGCCGCCAAGGGCTTCGAGGGCACGTCGGTGGAGGAGATCGCGGCGAAGGCCGGGGTCTCCAAGCCGGTGGTGTACGAGCACTTCGGCGGCAAGGAGGGGCTGTACGCGGTGGTGGTGGACCGCGAGATGCGGCAGCTCCTCGGTATGGTGACGGGTTCGCTGACGGCGGGGCATCCGCGGGAGCTGTGCGAGCAGGCGGCCTTCGCGCTCCTCGACTACATCGAGGAGTACACGGACGGTTTCCGCATCCTGGTGCGCGACTCCCCCATCCCGCAGTCCACCGGGTCCTTCGCGTCGCTGATCTCCGACATCGCCACGCAGGTGGAGGACATCCTCGGGCAGGAGTTCAAGACGCGGGGCTTCGATCCGAAGCTGGCGCCGCTGTATGCGCAGGCGCTGGTGGGGAGTGTGGCCCTGACCGGTCAGTGGTGGCTGGACGTGCGCAAGCCGAAGAAGGCCGAGGTGGCCGCGCATCTGGTGAACCTGGCCTGGCACGGGCTGGACGGTCTTGAGCCGAAGCCGCGGCTGATAGGCCACCGCAAGGCCTAGGCCGTGGGCGGGGCCGGGCCGGGGGCCTTGGGCGAGGCCTCCCTGCCCTCCCGCCCACCCGTGGCTCCCCGGCCTTGCCGGGTCCGGCCCCGGCGCGGAGCGCTCTCCCGCCGTCGTCATCGTCTTCTCCCACCCGCCCACCCGTGCTGCCCCGGCCTTTCCCGCCCGGCCATCCGTGCTGCCCCGGCGCGGAGCGCGGGCAAGCGTTCAGGCCGGGGTTGGCTGGAGGAATTCCAGGCGGTTGCCCACCGGGTCCTCGGAGTAGAAGCGGTGGTGGCCCGGGAGGTTGTCGTCCCAGGTCACCGGGGCCCCGCCGGCCCGGAGGCGGACGGCGTACGCCTCGATGTCCGTGACCCGCAGCCCGGGGTGCGCCTTGCGGGCCGGGCGGAAGTCGGCCTCGATGCCGAGGTGCAGCCGTACCGCCCCCGCCTCGAACCAGCACCCGCCCCGCCCCGCGAGCCCCGCCGGCTTGGGCACCTCCGTCATGCCGAGGACACCCTCGTAGAAGGCGCGCAGCTCCGCCTCGCTGCCGGGCGGCGCCGCCAGTTGCACGTGGTCCAGTTCGGCCAGCATCAGGCGTCCTTTCCGCGGGCCACCGCGAACAGCCGGCGGAAGGGGAAGACCGTCCCGTGCCCCCGGGCCGGGTACGCCTCCCGCAGCAGCGCCCCGTACTCCTCCAGGAAGGCGTCCGTCGCCTCGGGATCGTCGGCGAGGGCCGTGAGGACGGGCCGCAGCCCGGTGCCCTTGACCCAGTCGAGGACGGCGTCCCGCCCCGGCAGTACCTGGAGGTACGTGGTCTCCCAGACGTCGGCCGCATAGCCGAGCCCCGTGAGCAGGTCGAGGTAGGCGGCCGGGGTGAGCACCGCGTCGGCGTGGCGCAGGCACCCGTCGAGGCGCTCGCGCCAGCGGGCGGACGACGCCAGGTCCCGAAGGAGCACGTGGCTGGGGGCGTCGAAGTTCGCCGGGACCTGGAAGGCGAAGGTCCCGCCGGGCGCGAGCGCGGCGGTCCAGGCGGCGAAGGAGCCGGCGTGGCCGGGCACCCACTGGAAGGTGGCGTTGGACAGGATCAGGTCGTACCGCTCCGGCGGCGTCCAGGCCGTGAGGTCCGCCGGGGCGAAGTCGACGCGGCCGCCGTCCGCCGTGGTGCCCGCCTGGGCCGCGGCGCGCTCCAGCATCTCGGGCGAGTTGTCGTAGCCGGTGATGTGGGCGGTGGGCCAGTGGGCGGCGGCGATGGCGGTGGAGTTGCCGGGGCCGCACCCGAGGTCGGCGATGCGGAGGGGCCGCCCGGTCACGGGCGGCGCCGTCACATGGGCCAGCAGGTCGGTCATGGCCCGGTTGCGGTGGCTCGCGTGGCGCAGGTACTGGTGGGGGTCCCAGGTCGGCGTGGGCGGGGCGGACGGCGTGGTCGGCATGGGTGCTGCTCCTCTGCGACGTGCGGACGTGCGGGGCGTGCGGACATGCTGAGTGCTGATGTGCGGACGTACTGCGTGCTGCGTGCTACCGGCGAGTCGTGCCGGACGCATCACCGGTACGGGGCGGTACCAAGGGCCGTGCCCGTGCGGCCTCACGGCACACCGAGCACCGGTACGGACGCCGGTACGGGCCCGGCTCGCGGCCCGGTCCGGCGGCCGGGCGTCGTCAGTCTCGCCCCGGGGGTATCTTGACGTCAAGAGACTTCACGTCGACAGACCCCCTACACTGATCGTCATGGAGGACGAGGTCGACCGGCTGGTCGCTGCATGGCGTCGGGAGCGCCCTGACCTCGACGTGGAACCGCTCGAGGTGCTGAGCCGCGTGAGCAGGCTGGCGCGCCACCTCGACCGGGCGCGTCGGCTGGCGTTCTCCGAGCACGAGCTGGAGCCGTGGGAGTTCGACGTCCTGACGTCGCTCCGGCGCGCGGGCGCCCCCTACCAGCTCTCGCCGGGCCAGCTCCTCACCCAGACCCTGGTGACCTCCGGCACGATGACGAACCGCATCGACCGCCTCGCGAAGAAGGGGCTCGTGGAGCGCCTGCCGGACCCCAGCGACCGCCGCGGCGTGCTGGTCCGCCTCACCGACGAGGGCCGGGACCGCGCCGACCAGGCCCTGGCCGGGCTGCTCGACCAGGAGCGGGCCATCCTGGGGGAGCTGTCCCGCGCCCAGCGGGGCGAACTGGCGGCGCTGCTACGCCAGTTGACCGCCCCGTTCGACAACGTCCCCGGCTAGGTCGACCGGGCCGACCCCGGCCCTGCGGGCGAGGGCGACGGCGGCGAGGGTGGAGTGCACGCCCAGCTTGCCGAGGACGTTCTGCATGTGCGTGCGCACGGTGTGCGGGGAGAGGAAGAGCCGCTCGGCGACGGCCTTGCGGCCCAGGCCCGCCACCATGCAGCGCAGCACCTCGCGCTCGCGCGGGGTCAGCGACTCGACGAGCCGCTCGCTCTCCGTGCGGTGCTTGCGGGCCGCGGTCAGCTCCCGCAGGACGCCGGTGAGCAGGGCGGGCGGCAGGTGCGTCTCGTCGCGCAGCACGCCGCGGATGACGGTGAGCAGCCGGGAGAGCGAGCAGTCCTTGGCGACCCAGCCGGAGGCGCCCGCCTGGAGGGCGAGCGCCGCGCGCCGCGGGTCGTCCTTCTCGGCGAGGACGACCGTACGTACGGCGGGCTGTGCCGAGCGTACGCCCGTGACCAGCGAGATGCCGTCCACGAGTCCGTCGGCCTGGCCGTCGTGCACGGGCACCGCGGGGCGCGTGGCGCTCTGCAGCGCGGGCGCGGAGCCGCCGAGGTCGGCGTCGACGAGCAGGACGTCGTATCTGCGTCCCTCGGCCGCCGCGCGGTCCAGGCAGCGCAGTGCCGCGGGGCCGCTGCCCGCGGCGGAGACGTCCACGTCGGGCTCGGCGGCGAGCGCGGCCGCGAGCGACTCGGCGAAGATGCGATGGTCGTCGACGACCAGGACTCGGATTCGAACCACGGAAACCCCCACAGGCTGGAGGACGGTGGACCTGGTGCGGGTACGGCGCCCGGCGTGAGGGCAGCCGCAGCCGCACGGCCGCCGCCGTGCCCTGACTGCCACCCCCACCGCCGGGCGTCGTACCCGACTGTCTCGCCCCCTGAACGGCGCCGGCCCCCACCGGCGCTGTCCTTCAGAGTACGGACGGGGGCCCGGAGCGGAAGTGGATTTGCAGAACTGATTGTCCGGCGCGTTTATGGTGAGCCGTATGTTTCGTATTGAGACGGGAGTCGACAAAGAACGGCTTCGTCTGCTTCGGGCGCGGCTGCGGGCGGCCAACACGGAGGCCTCACCGGTGCTGCGGGCGATCCGGGGGACCCCTGCTGAGCAGGAAGAACCGCTCGGGGTGTGGGTGGTGGGGGACGACGGGGAACTGCTCGGGGGGCTCGCCGCGCACACGTGGGCGGGGTGGCTGCACGTGAACTTCCTGTGGGTGGCGGCGGAGTTGCGCGGGGGCGGGGTCGGGGGGCGGGTCCTCGCGGAGGCGGAGCGGGTCGCGCGGGAGGAGCGGGGGTGCCGGGGGGCGCGGGTGGAGACGTGGGACTTTCAGGCGCCCTCGTTCTACGAGAAGCAGGGGTATGAGGTGGTGTGCGCGATTCCCGACTATCCGGAGGGGGTGACGGAGTACACCCTGACGAAGCGCTTGGGCTGACCCCGGCCGGGAGCCCCCGTGCCCGCCCCTTTCCCGTAACCAGGGGGCTGCCGCCCCTGGACCCCGCCTTATCGGCCTTCGGCCTCGTCCTCAATCGCCGGACGGGCTGGAACTCTCCAGCGCGGCCCGGCGCACCGTCCAGCTCCCGGCAGGGTCACGCCACCCGCCGTGCCCCCCGCGAAGGCTCCGCCTCGAAGACGCGCGGTGGCGTGAAGCCCGCCGCGGCGAAGGCCTCCGTCACCGCCTTGGTGACGGTGTCCGCGTCGGCGGCCTCCACCAGGGCCACCGCGGAGCCGCCGAACCCGCCGCCCGTCATGCGCGCGCCGAGCGCCCCGGCCCGCTCCGCCGCCGCCACGGCGAGGTTCAGCTCGGGGCAGGAGATTCGCAGGTCGTCCCGGAGGGAGGCGTGGCCCTCGGTGAGGACGGGGCCGATACCGCGGACGTCGCCCGCGTCGAGGAGGGCGACGACGCGGGCGACGCGGTGGTCGTCGGAGACGACGTGGCGGACGTAGCGGCGGACGCGCTCGTCGTCCAACTGGCGCAGCGCGTCCGGGAGTTCGGCGTACAGGACGTCACGGAGGTGGGTGACGCCGAGGGCGCGCGCCCCGGCCTCGCACCCGGCGCGCCGCTCGGCGTACGCCCCGTCGCCCAGCTCGTGCCGTACGCGGGTGTCGACGACGAGCAGTCGCAGTCCGTGCGCGGCGAGGTCGAAGGGCACCTGGCGGACGCCGAGGTCGCGGCAGTCGAGGTGGAGCACCCGCCCGGCCTCGCAGGCGGCGGAGGCCATCTGGTCCATGACGCCGCACGGCACGCCGACGAAGGCGTTCTCGGCGCGCTGCGCGAGGAGCGCCAACTCCCGCTTCGTGAGGCCGAGTTCGTACAGTTCGTTGAGGGCGAGGGCGGTGACGACCTCCAGGGCCGCCGACGAGGACAGGCCCGCGCCGGTCGGCACCGTGGAGGACAGGTGCAGGTCGGCGCCGCCCACCGGGTGGCCGGCGGCGCGCAGCGCCCAGACGACGCCCGCCGGGTAGGCGGCCCAGCCGCCGCTGTCGGAGAGCGGCCGCAGGGCGTCGGCGGCGAGTTCGACGACGGGGCCCTCGACGTCGGCGGAGTGCAGCCGCAGGAGGCCGTCGTCGCGGCGGGCGACGGCGGCCACCGCGGTGTGCGGCAGGGCGAGCGGCATGACGAAGCCCTCGTTGAAGTCCGTGTACTCGCCGATGAGGTTGACGCGGCCGGGTGCCGCCCACACCCCCTGGGGCGCGTATCCGTAGAGGGCGGTGAACTCGTCGGCGACGGACATGGGCCGGTTACCCCTTTCGCCGGGCGAAGGCCCAGGCGTCGGTGACGATGTCGGCGAGGTCGGCGCGGGCGGGCCGCCAGCCGAGCCGCTCGTGGGCGGTGGCGGCGGAGGCGACGAGGACCGCCGGGTCGCCGCCGCGGCGCGCGGCGACCACCTCGGGGATCGGGTGCCCGGTGACCTCGCGGGCGGTCTCGATGACCTCGCGGACGGAGAAGCCGTTGCCGTTGCCGAGGTTGCACACGAGGTGTTCGCCCTCGGTGGCGGCGTCGAGGGCGCGCAGGTGGGCGTCGGCGAGGTCGGCGACGTGGATGTAGTCGCGCACGCAGGTGCCGTCGGGCGTGTCGTAGTCGTCGCCGAAGACGGAGATGGCCTCGCGCCTGCCCTGGGCGACCTGGAGGACGAGCGGGATGAGGTGCGACTCGGGGTCGTGGCGCTCGCCGTACAGGGTGCCGGACGGCGTCCGGTAGGCGCCGGCCACGTTGAAGTAGCGCAGGGAGACCGCGCCCAGGCCGTGGGCCTTCGCCTCGCCGCTGATCATGTGGTCGACGGCGAGCTTGGAGGCGCCGTACGGGGAGGTGGGGGCGGTGGGGTCGGTCTCCTTGATGGGCGTGCTCACGGGTTCGCCGTAGGTCGCGGCCGTGGAGGAGAAGACGAGGGTGCGCACGCCCGCGTCGCGCATGGCGGTGAGCAGGGCCATGGTGCCGCCGACGTTGTTGTCCCAGTACTTCTCGGGCTTGGCGACGGACTCGCCGACCTGGGAGAAGGCGGCGAAGTGCAGCACGGCGGCGTACGAGGAGTCGAGCCATTTGGCGGAGTCGCGGATGTCGCCCTCGATGAACGTGGCGCCCGCGGGGACGCCCTCGCGGAAGCCCGTGGAGAGGTTGTCGAGGACGGTGACCTCGTGCCCGGCCTCGACCAGATGTTGTGCGACGACGCTGCCGACATAACCCGCACCGCCCGTGACCAGGTACTTCGCGCTCATCAACTCGTTACCTCTCGCAGTCGTTCGGCCGCGGCCTCCGGCGGCACGTCGTTGATGAACACACTCATGCCGGATTCGGAACCCGCGAGGAACTTCAGCTTGCCCGAAGTGCGGCGGATGGTGAAAAGCTCGAGGTGGAGCGCGAAGTCGTCGCGGACCACGCCGTCGTACGCGTCCAGGGGCGCGAAGGGCGCCTGGTGCCAGGCCGCGATGTAGGGGGTCGGGGTGCCGTCCTGGTCGAAGAGGCGGTCGAAGCGCTTGAGCAGCTCCAGGTAGACGCCGGGGAACTCGGCGCGCGCCGCCGCGTCGAGGCCGGGCAGGTCGGCCACGCGGCGCTTGGGGTAGAGGTGCGCCTCGTAGGGCCAGTGGGCGGCGTACGGCACGAAGGCCAGCCAGTGCTCGGTGTCCAGGACGACGCGGGGGCCGGCGCGCTCGTCGGCGAGGACGTCGTCGAAGAGGTTGCGGCCGCCGGTCGCGGCCTTGTGCGCGGCGAGGGAGCGCAGCGCGAGGGCGGTGCGCGGGGTCACGAAGGGGTAGGCGTAGATCTGCCCGTGCGGGTGGCCGAGGGTCACGCCGATCTCGGCGCCGCGGTTCTCGAAGCAGAACACCTGCTGGACCGAGGGCAGGTGGGACAGCTCGGCGGTGCGGTCGGTCCAGGCCTCCAGGACGAGCGCGGCCTGCTCGTCGGTGAGGTCGCGGAAGGACGCGGTGTGGTCGGAGGTGAAGCAGACGACCTCGCAGCGGCCCGCGTCGCCCGCGAGCGACGGGAAGCGGTTCTCGAAGACCACGACGTCGTACGAGGTGTCGGGGATCTCCGTGGGCCGCTCGGGCGTGGAGGGGCACAGGGGGCACTGGTCGGCCGGCGGGTGGTAGGTGCGGCCCTGGCGGTGCGAGGCGATGGCGACGCTGTCGCCGAGGAGGGGGTCCCGGCGGATCTCGGCGGTGGTGGCGACGGCGTCGAGGGGGCGCCGGTCGGTGGCGGTGCGCGCGGTGTCGTCGCGCAGGTCGTAGTAGATGAGCTCGCGACCGTCGGCGAGGTGCGTCGAGGTCTTCTTCACGTGGGGGCTCCTCATCCCGACCACCAACAGAACCGAACACAACAAACCACAAGTCAACACGCCCGTCAATTGCCATCGCCGGTACGCCACCCCTGAACGCGGGGCAGGGCCGAAGGAACGCGGGGCAGGACCCGAAGGCCCCGCCCGATCACAATCAAACAAAGGACATCAACAGAAGTGTTCACTTATGGAAGCGCGCGACGTAGGTTCCGGGCTGTTCCGTTCGCGCGACGAAGCGAGTACTTCATGCAGGCATCCACGTACACCCTGGCCGAGGGGCTCCGGCTGCCCACCAACGGCCTCGACTACGCCATCCTCGTCCTCTACTTCGTGGTCGTCCTCGGCATCGGGTTCGCGGCCCGCCGCTCCGTGAAGACCAGCCTCGACTTCTTCCTCTCGGGCCGCTCGCTGCCCGCGTGGGTGACCGGCCTCGCCTTCGTCGCCGCGAACCTCGGCGCCACCGAGATCCTCGGCATGGCCGCGACCGGCGCCCAGTACGGCGTCGCCGTCGTGCACTGGTACTGGATCGGCGCCATCCCGGCCATGGTCTTCCTGGGCCTGGTGATGATGCCCTTCTACTACCGCTCGAAGGTGCGCTCCGTCCCCGAGTTCCTGCTCCAGCGCTTCGACGCCTCCGCGCACCTGCTCAGCTCGGCGCTGTTCGCCTTCGCCGCGATCCTCATCGCGGGCGTGAACCTGTACGCCCTGTCGATCGTGGTGGAGGCGCTGCTGGGCTGGCCGCAGTGGGTGGCGATCGTGGTCGCCGGGCTGTTCGTGCTCGCGTACATCACCATCGGCGGGCTCTCCTCGGCGATCTACAACGAGGTCCTGCAGTTCTTCGTGATCCTCGCCGCGCTCATCCCGATCTGCGTCATCGGCATGAAGAAGGTGGGCGGCTGGGACGGCCTGAGCGGCAACCTGGAGCAGCGGCACGGCGACGACTTCCTCACCGCCTGGGGCGGCACCGGCATCGGCGACGCCAACCCGCTCGGCGCCAACTGGCTGACCATCGTCCTCGGCCTCGGCTTCGTCCTCTCCTTCGGCTACTGGACCACCAACTTCGCCGAGGTGCAGCGGGCCCTGTCCGCGAAGAACCTCAGCGCGGCGCAGCGCACCCCGCTCATCGCGGCCTTCCCGAAGATCTTCATCGTCTTCCTGGTGATGCTCCCCGGCCTGGTGGCGGCTGCCCTCGTCCCGAAGATCGGCACCGCGGGCTCGGACCTCACCTACAACGACGCGATCCCCTACCTGATGCAGGAGCTGCTGCCCAACGGCGTGCTCGGCATCGCCGTCACCGGCCTGCTCGCCGCCTTCATGGCGGGCATGGCGGCGAACGTGTCGTCCTTCAACACCGTGTTCACGTACGACATCTGGGCGCGGTACGCGGTCAAGGGCCGCGACGACACCTACTACCTGCGGTTCGGGCGGCTCATCACCGCGATCGGTGTGCTCGCCTCGATCGGCACCGCGTTCATCGCGTCGTCCTTCTCGAACATCATGGGCTACCTCCAGACCCTGTTCTCCTTCTTCAACGTCCCGATGTTCGTGGTCTTCGTCATCGGCATGTTCTGGAAGCGGGCCTCGATGAAGTCCGGGGTGTGGGGGCTCGTCGCGGGCACCTCGGCCGCGATGGTCAACTACTTCTGGATCTACAAGCAGGGCGTCGTCGACATCCCCACCGACCAGGGCGCCAACTTCGTCTCCGCGATCGTCGGCTTCGTCGCCGGCGCGGTGGTGATGGTGGTGGTCACCCTCTTCACCGCGCCCAAGCCGGAGGCCGAGCTGGCCGGCCTGGTGTACGGCACCGTCTCCCCCGGCCTGGAGGCCGACGACGGCGTCGAGGCGGGGGACTCCGCCTGGTACCGCAGGCCGGCGCTGCTCGGCTGGGGCGCGGTGGTGCTCGCCGCCGCGTGCTACGTCCCGTACTCGTTCTGACCGCGTCCGCTCCGACCCCGTCCCCGTCCCCGACTCCTGGAGGCTCCACCACCATGTCCGACCTGCAGAAGGAAGTGTCCGAGCTGGAGCGGAAGTCCGCGACGGCGGCGCGGCTCTTCGACATCCGGCGCATCATCGGCGGGCTGTTCGTCGTGTACGGCGTGATCGTGACGATCGCCGGAATCACCGCGTCCGACGCGGATCTCGACAAGGCCGAGGGCATCAACATCAACCTCTGGACCGGCCTGGGCATGCTCGCCCTCGGCCTCTTCTTCCTCATCTGGCTCAGGCTCCGCCCGGCGGCGCCCCCGCCACCCGCCGACTGACCCTGCCGGGGGCTCCCCAACCCCGCCCCTTTCCCGAAACCATGGGGCTCCGCCCCCTGGACCCCCGAATCGCGCTGACGCGCTCGTCCTCAAACGCCGGACGGGCTGTTCACAGCCCCTCCGGCGTTTGAGGAGCGGGGTCTGGGGCGGAGCCCCAGTTTCGGGAAAGGGGCGGGACTGGGGCGCCCCCGCGAGGCTACGCCTGGCCCGAGTTGTTGACCTGGCCGGAGGCCGGGGGGCGCTCGGCGCGCTCCAGGAGGCCCGTGCGGGCGGCCAGCGCCGCGGCCTCCAGCCGCGACCCCACCCCCAGCTTCATCAGCACCCGCTGCACATGCGTCCGCGCCGTACTGGGCGCGATCCCCATCCCGGCGGCGATGAGCCGCGTGTCCTCCCCGTCCGCCACCCGTACGAGCACCTCGACCTCACGCGGCGTGAGCATCTGGAGCAGCCGCTGCCCCTCGTCGTCCGGCTGCGCGGCGGGGTTGAGCAGCTCGCTGAAGGCGCCTTGGAGCAATTGGGGCGCGACGGCGGCCTCACCGGCGCGCGCCTTCATGATGGCGCGCTCCACCCCTTCGATGCGCTCGTCGTGCCGGACGTACCCGGAGGCGCCCGAGGCGAACGCCGCCGCGATGCCCCGCGGCGAGGGCACGGGCCCGAGGACGACCACGGCGACCTGGGGCCGCTCGCGCTTGATGCGGACCACGGGGTCGAACATGCCGGGCTCGGCGGGCGTCGCCGTACCGAGCAGGCACACTTCGGGGGCTCTGCTGATCACCAGCTCCGCCGCGCCCGCGGCGGGCGCGGCCGCGGCCAGCACCCGGTGCCCGCGCAGCTTGAGCGCCGAGGCGAGCGCCTCGGCGAGCAGTCGGTGGTCGTCGACCACCATGAGCCGCACACCCATCGAGCAACCCCCCAATGTCCCCCACGGATTCCCCCACTGATCCCCCCACGGATCCGGGGCCCCGGCCCTTCATCCCCCGGAAGCTACACGCTTGTTCGACGTCGCGCTGCCCCTACCGTCCAGAAGTAGCCCTGGATGCCGAAATCACTGCCTTTGGGGTAGCGCCTGCACGGGAGTACGGAGAGTGAACGGCCGCGGAGCCGGGAACGGGCGGCCGCGGAGCCGGGAACGGCCCCGGACCGTGCGGTCCGGGGCCGTCGCGCGCCCGCCCGGGGGCGGGCCGGGGCGCGGGTCACTTCGTGGTGAAGCCCAGCGCGATGTACTCCTTGTCGTCCTTGGAGTACGGCTTGCTGATCAGCTCCTTGCCCATGAACAAGTGGCCGTTGGTGTACAGGACTTCGTTGGACTTGGGGACCATGCCGCTGATGGCGCTGGAGACCGACTCGGTCGCGGGCGTCTCCAGGAGCGTGGTCTCCTTCATGGTCTTGCCGTCCAGCGAGACGACCTTGGCGCCCTTGTTGTAGCCGCCGCCCTTGTAGGCGAGGAGGTTGCCGCCGTCCATGCGCAGCGGGAACATCTCGCCGTCCTCGCCCGCGTCCGCGCGGTCACCGGTGGTCTTGCCCGTGGCGAGCGAGAACCCGATGATCTCGTTGGTGAAGCCGTAGCCCGAGCCGCCCGCGTCGTGCTGGCGCGTGGGCACGTACAGCTTGTCGTTGCCGACGGCGATCGACTTGCAGCTGTAGACCTTGTTGACGTCGCAGTCGTGGGCGTACTTGCCGTCCTCCAGCTTGATGCGGGCGCGCAGCTTGCCGTTGTTGCTGAGCGAGAAGACGTCCGTGGCACCGCTCGCGGTGATCTCCTCGGTGTCCTGGCCGAACACGACCGGGTTGGTCGAGATGATCTTGGCGTTGTCGATGCCCGCGGCCAGCGCGTAGCTCCACTTGTCGTCGCCCGTCTTGGGGTCGAGGAGCTGGATCTTGAGCTTCTCGTCGCCGTAGGTGCCGCACTTGCGGACGGCGACGAGCTGGTCGCCGCCCGCGTAGCCGACGTCCTTGCAGGAGCCGCCGACCTTCGGCTTCCACAGGAGCTTGCCGGACATGTCCCAGGCGGCGCCGGTGCCGCCGGTGCCGGAGCCCGCGGCGATGGTGGTGCCGGAGATGGTGATCTCCTCGAACTCCACCTTCATGCCGCTGTTGGCGACGTCCTTGGTCCACAGCTTCTTGCCGGACTTCAGGTCGATCGCGGAGACCTGCGTGCAGTCCGGGTACTTGTTCGCCTTGGTGGCCTTGGCCTCCTTGGCGACGACGGCCGCGACGCCGTCCTCGGTGATCTCCTTGGAGACCGCGCAGGTCTCGCCGGTGAGCGGGACCGACCACTTCTCCTTGCCGGAGGCGGGGTCGTACGCGATCAGGGCGTGGTCCTTGTCCTTGCCCTGGTAGCCGGACTTGACGACGGTGTCGTCGGTCATCCAGGAGCCGCCGACGCTCCACACGTCGTCCTTGGGCACGGCCGGCGCCGGGACCTGGAAGGCCACCTTGGCGCTGGTGCTCGCCGGCACCTTCTCCTTGGCGGGGCCGCCGGAGGGCAGGTCCTTCTTGTCGCCGCCCTTGCCGTCCTTGCCGCCGCCCTTGTCCGCGGTGGTCTTCTTGTCGTCGTCGTCCTTCTGCGTGGTCGCGTAGATGACGCCGCCGCCGACGATCAGCGCGATCGCGGCGACCGCGGCCACGATGATCGTCGTCTGCTTCTTCTTGCCGCCGCCCGGCCCGCCGGGGGTGCCCGGCTGCGGGTGCATCGGCATGGTGGGCGGCTGCGGGTAGCCGTACTGCTGCTGCCCGGCGGGCTGGGTCGGGTAGCCGTAACCGGGCTGCTGACCGTAGGCCGGCTGCTGGCCGTAGGCGGGCGCGGCGGGCTGGCCGTACGCCGGGGCGCCGGGCTGCCCGTACGCGGGCGGGGCGGGCGCGGCGGGCGGGGCCTGCGGGGGCGCCTGCGGCGGGGCGGCGGGCGGCGGCGTCTGCGGCGGGGGCGGGGTCCCCGGCGCGGCGGGCGGCGCCTGGGGCGGCTGAGGTGCCTGAGGCGCCTGGGGGTAGCCGTAGCCCGGCTCCGGGACCTTGCCGAAACCTTGCTGCTGGTCCGGCTGTCCCTGGGGGGCGCCGAAACCGCCCGGCGGGGGGTCCTGCGGAGCGCCGAACCCGCCCTGCGGGGGCTCGTTGGGCGGCTGAGGCGGCTGTGTCATGACTCTTTCCTTGGGGACGGAGAGGGGGGAATCAGTCGGTGGGGCGGGTCACTCGCCGTAGGCCAGCATCAGCTTCTCGCGGCCCTGCGCGCTGCCGGACAGACGCGTCGTGGAGAGGTAGAAGCGCCCGTCCACGTAGTCGACCGCCTTGGAGAAGAAGCCGTTCTCGATCTTCGCCGTCCCCTTGGGGTTCTGCAGCAGGGTCTTGGGCGTGTGCGAGCCGCTCGCCGCGAGGGAGACGACGCGGCCGCCGCTGTCGTAGGACGGCTCGACGTAGGCGATGAGCTGTCCGTCCTGCGTCTTCATGGGCATCATCGAGGTGTCCGTCGGCGACTTCTCGCGCCAGGCCGCCTTGCCGGTGTCGAGGCTGATCGCGACGATCTCGTTGGCGCCGGTCGTCTTCTTGGTCGGCAGGTAGAGGTACGAGTCGTCGGCGACGGCGCCCGTGCAGCCCTGGAGGTCGCGGACCATGATGCCGCCCCAGCCGCACTCAGGCGCGAAGTCCTCGTTGACCCGGACCTCGGAGCGGGTGGCGGAGCTGCCCGGCTTGAGCGTGGTGATGTTCCACTGCTTCTTGTCCTCGTTGGTGAGGTAGAGGACGGTCGGACTGGTGGAGTACACCTTGTCCAGGCGCCAGCCCTTGGGGAACTTCTTGGTCCACTTGGCCTTGCCGGTCTTCGGGTCCAGCTCCTGGACCTCGTCGTGCTCGGTGGGCGTGGACGCCCCGCAGGACAGCGCCCGCAGCATGCGGTCGCCGCCGGTGAAGCCGGACGGGAAGCAGGTGCCCTCGTCCTTCTTGCGCGAGACGAACATCTGCTCGCCGTCGCTCATGCTGTACGCGGTGCCGGACTGCGAGCGGGCGACCATCAGGGTGTCACCGGTGATGGTCAGCTCGATGCTGAGGGTGGAGTCGAAGAGGCCTTCTTCCTTGATCTGCTTCTTCCACCCCTTCTGGCCCGTCTTCAGGTCGATGACCTGGAGCTGGTCGCACTTGGCGGCGCTCTTGGTGCCGCTCCTGTACGCGACGACGACCTTGCCGTCCTCGCTGATCTGCTGGGAGGCCGCGCAGATGTCGTACGGCAGCTCGATCGTCGCCGGCCAGGCGGGCTTGCCCGTCTCGACGTCGTAGGCGAGGACTTCCTTGTAGACGGCCTTGACGGCGACGCCGTCCTTGATCCACATACCGGGGGCGTCGGCGCCCTTGCCGGGGGCCTTGGGGGCCTCCTTGTACCAGAGCACCTTGGACTCGCCGGCCTGGCGGCCCGCGTTGAGGTCCTCCTTGCCCTCGTGGCCGTCGCCGCTGCCGTCGCCCGGGTTGGCCGGGGCGGACGTGGAGGGCTTGGGGTCCTTGTTCTTCGCCTCGGACTTCTTCTTGTCGTCGTCACCGCCGGCCAGCGCGAAGACGGCGCCGCCCGCGACGAGGAGCGCGGCCACGGCCGCCGCGACGATCACCGCGGGCTTGCCCTTGAAGGGGCTCTTGCCGGGCGGCGGGGCGACCGGGCCGCCCGGGGCCTGCTGCGGGAAGCCGTAGCCGCCCGGCTGGGTCGGCTGGCCGTACGGTCCGGGCTGCGGGGCCTGGTAGGGGCCGGGCTGGGCGGGCTGGCCGTAGGGGCCGGGCTGGGTCGGCTGGGCGTACGGTCCCGGCTGCTGCGGGTAGCCGTAGGGGCCCGCCTGGGCGGGCGGTTGCTGCTGCGGGTAGCCGTAGCCGGGCTGCGGGGCGGGGGGAGGCGACTGCGGCGGGCCCGCGGGAGGCGGCGGCTGCGGTATGCCGGCCTGGCGCGGGTCCGGTGGATTCCCTGGCTGCTGCGGAGCTCCGAAGCCGCCGTGGGGCGGCTGGTTGGGCGGCTGAGTCATCAGCGCTTCCCCCTTCACTGATTTTTCGGCACGCCGAGTGGTGCTCAGGCCGACCTTTCTATCACCCTGTTCCAGCCATGGCGGGAACCGGTCCTGACCCTGTTCCCAAGGGCGGACCGGCCCGTGATGCGTCTGTTACGCGATGCTCACGCGTTCTCCGCGAGCTCCAGCCAGCGCATCTCCAACTCTTCACGCTCGTCCACGAGTTGGCGCAGTTCGGCGTCCAGTTTCGCCACCTTCTCGAAGTCTGTGGCGTTATCGGCGATCTGCGCGTGGAGGGTGCTCTCCTTGGCCGAGATCTTGTCCAGTTGCCGCTCGATCTTCTGCAGTTCCTTCTTCGCGGCGCGGGCGTCGGCGGCGGAGACCGCCTTGGCGTCGGACGTGTTCGCGGAGGGGCGGCTCGCGGGCGCCGGGGCCGGGGCCGCCGCCGCGGCCATGCGCTGCCTGCGCTCCAGGTACTCGTCGATGCCGCGCGGCAGCATGCGCATCGTGGCGTCGCCGAGGAGCGCGTACACGCGGTCCGTGGTGCGCTCGACGAAGAACCGGTCGTGGGAGATCACGATCATCGAGCCGGGCCAGCCGTCGAGGAGGTCCTCGAGCTGGGTCAGGGTCTCGATGTCGAGGTCGTTGGTGGGCTCGTCGAGGAAGAGGACGTTCGGCTCGTCCATCAGCAGCCGCAGCAGCTGGAGCCGGCGCCGCTCGCCGCCGGAGAGGTCGCCGACGGGCGTCCACTGCTTCTCCTTGCCGAAGCCGAAGGTCTCGCAGAGCTGGCCCGCGGTCATCTCGCGGCCCTTGCCGAGGTCGACGCGCTCGCGCACCTGCTGCACGGCCTCCAGGACGCGGATGGCCGGGTCCAGCTCGGCGACCTCCTGGGAGAGGTAGGCGAGCTTCACGGTCCTGCCGACGGCGATCCGCCCGGCCGCGGGCTGGACCTCCCCCTGCGAGCGGGCCGCGTCCGCGAGGGCCTTGAGCAGGGAGGTCTTGCCCGCGCCGTTCACGCCGACCAGGCCGATGCGGTCGCCGGGGCCGAGCTGCCACGTCAGGTGCTTGAGCAGCAGCTTGGGCCCGGCCTGGACGGACACGTCCTCCAGGTCGAAGACGGTCTTGCCGAGGCGGGTGGTGGCGAACTTCATCAGCTCACTGGTGTCCCGGGGCGGCGGCACGTCCGCGATCAGCTCGTTGGCCGCCTCGACGCGGAAACGCGGCTTGGACGTCCGGGCCGGGGCGCCGCGGCGCAGCCACGCCAGCTCCTTGCGGACGAGGTTCTGGCGCTTGGCCTCCTCGGTGGCGGCGATGCGCTCGCGCTCGGCCCGCGCGAAGACGTAGTCGGAGTAGCCGCCCTCGTACTCGTGGACGGTGCCGCGCTGGACGTCCCACATGCGGGTGCACACCTGGTCCAGGAACCAGCGGTCGTGGGTGACGCACACCAGCGCCGAGCGGCGCTCGCGCAGGTGCCGGGCGAGCCAGGAGATGCCCTCCACGTCGAGGTGGTTGGTGGGCTCGTCGAGCACGATCAGGTCCTGCTCGGCGATGAGCAGCTTGGCCAGCGCGATGCGGCGGCGCTCGCCGCCGGACAGCGGCCCGATGACGGTGTCCAGGCCCTGCGGGAAGCCGGGCAGGTCGAGCCCGCCGAAGAGCCCCGTCAGCACGTCGCGGATCTTCGCGTTCCCGGCCCACTCGTGGTCGGCGAGGTCGCCGATGACCTCGTGCCGGACGGTGGCCTCGGGGTCGAGGGAGTCGTGCTGGGTGAGCACGCCGAGCCGCAGCCCGCCGCTGTGGGTGACGCGCCCGGTGTCGGCCTCCTCCAGCTTGGCCAGCATCCGGATGAGGGTCGTCTTCCCGTCGCCGTTGCGCCCGACGACGCCGATCCTGTCCCCCTCGGACACGCCGAGCGAGACGCCGTCCAGCAGGGCACGGGTGCCGTACACCTTGCTGACGTTTTCGACATTGACCAGGTTGACGGCCATTTCACTCCTGACGCGGGGGTCGATCAGCCTTCAAGAGTAGGGCGTGGACCGGCGCGAACGGCGCGAGGTCGAACAATCACTCGATGTGATGACGTGATCCGGTAGCGGTGGCTACCGTGGAGGGGCAGGCCGAAGAATCCCGCGCATGGGAGGAACCACCATGACCGCCGAACCGATCTCCGAGGCCGCGTCCGAGCCGCGCACCCGGTGGGTGCTGCCGCCCGTCGACGGCTGGACCGTGGACGACCTGCACACTCTGCCAGACCTCCCGCCGCACACCCAGATGATCGACGGGAGCCTGGTCTTCGTGACGCCGCAGCGTGTCTTCCACAATCTCATGATCCGTTTGCTGACGAACGGACTGCTCGCGAGCGTGCCCTCCGAGTTCGAGGTTTTCAGTGAGATGACCGTTGTCATAGACCGTAAGAACGGCCCGGAGCCGGACGTGCTCGTCGTCAACAGGGAGGCCGTCCGCAGTCTCCGGCAGACGTCGTTCGAGGTCGCCGACGTCCTGCTCGCCGTTGAGGTCGTCTCGCCGGACTCCGAGGCCAGGGACCGCGACTCCAAGCCCCACAAGTACGCGGCAGCGGGGATCAAGCACTTCTGGCTCGTCGAGATGGAGGGCAAGGACGACCACCCGGTCGTCCACGTCTACGAACTCGACCCGGTCACCCACACGTACACGTGCAGCGGCATCCACCGCGACCGGCTCAAGCTGCGCGCGCCCTTCGACATCGACATCGATCTGACCTCACTCCACCGGCGGTAGGGCGCCGCTCAGACGACCGTTGCCCCCGGCGCGGGCGACGACGCCGGCCGCGCCGCGCGGCAGGTCCCCGAGGCGCGCAGGGCGGTCGCCACGCGCTCGGCGGCCTCGGCGTCCTCGGCCAGGAACGCCGTCGTCGGGCCCGAGCCGGAGACCAGGGCCGCGAGGGCGCCCGCCTCCGTGCCCGCCTTCAGGGTGTCGGCGAGGGCCGGGAAGAGGGAGAGCGCGGCGGGCTGGAGGTCGTTGGAGACGGTCCCGGCCAGGGCCACGGGGTCGCCCGCGCGCAGGGCGGCGAGCAGGGCCGGGGAGGCCTCGGGGGCGGGGGCGTCGGGGGTGAGGCGGTCGAACTCGCGGTAGACGGCCGGGGTGGAGAGCCCGCCGTCGGCGACGGCGAAGACCCAGTGGAAGGCGCCGCCCACGGGCAGTTCCTGGAGCTTCTCGCCGCGCCCGGTGCCGAGCGCGGCCCCGCCGACCAGGCTGAACGGCACGTCGCTGCCGAGCTCGGCGCAGATGTCAAGGAGCTCCTGCCGGGACGCCCCGGTGCCCCACAGCGCGTCGCAGGCGAGCAGGGCGCCCGCGCCGTCCGCGCTGCCGCCCGCCATGCCGCCCGCGACGGGGATGTCCTTGGCGATGTGCAGGTGCACGTCGGCGGGGCGGCCGTACCGCTCGGCGAGCGCGAGCGCGGCGCGCGCCGCGAGGTTCGTACGGTCCAGGGGGACCTGGGCGGCGTCCGGGCCCGAGCAGGTGATCCGCAGCTCGTCGGCGGGCGTCGCCGTGACCTCGTCGTACAGGCCGACGGCGAGGAAGACGTTGGCGAGGTCGTGGAAGCCGTCGGGCCTGGCCGGGCCGACGGCGAGCTGGACGTTGACCTTCGCGGGCACGCGGACGGTGACGCTCACTGCGCGGCTCCCTTGTGCTCGGCGATCCGCGCGAACTCCTCCACCGTCAGGGACTCGCCGCGCGCCTGCGGGGACACGCCCGCGGCGACGAGGGCCGCCTCGGCCGCGGCGGCGGAGCCCGCCCATCCGGCGAGGGCGGCGCGCAGCGTCTTGCGGCGCTGGGCGAAGGCGGCGTCGACGACGGCGAATACCTCCCGCTTGGAGGCGGAGGTGTTGACGGGCTCGGTCCGCCGCACGAGCGAGACGAGGCCCGAGTCGACGTTGGGCGCGGGCCAGAAGACGTTGCGGCCGATGGCGCCCGCGCGCTTGACCTCGGCGTACCAGTTGGCCTTCACCGACGGGACGCCGTACACCTTCGAGCCCGGGGCGGCGGCGAGGCGGTCGGCGACCTCGGCCTGCACCATCACGAGCGTGCGCTCGATGGAGGGGAAGGTGTCGAGCATGTGCAGCAGGACCGGCACGGCGACGTTGTACGGGAGGTTCGCGACGAGGGCCGTCGGGGCCGGGCCGGGCAGCTCGCGCACGAGCATGGCGTCGCTGTGGACGAGCGCGAACGCGTCCTTCTTCCGCGGCAGCCGGGCGGCGATGGTCGCCGGCAGGGCGGCGGCGAGGACGTCGTCGATCTCCACGGCGGTGACGTGCGCGGCCGTCTCCAGGAGCGCGAGGGTCAGCGAGCCGAGGCCCGGGCCGACCTCGACCACGACGTCGTCGGGGCGGACCTCCGCGGTGCGGACGATGCGGCGGACGGTGTTCGCGTCGATGACGAAGTTCTGGCCGCGCTGCTTGGTCGGGCGGACGCCGAGGGTCGCGGCCAGCTCGCGGATGTCGGCGGGGCCCAGGAGGGCGCCGTGCTCGGTGCTACTCACCGCCCCAGGGTACGGGGCGGCGCTCCCTCCCCTTGCCGCTCGCCCCGCCGGGGCTGGGGGTGCCGCCCTGGCGGGCGGGGCTGAGCCTTCGCGGAGACCGGCTGGGCGCCCCGCGGGACGATTGCCCACGGAGGGAAAGCGCTCCGCGCCGGGGTCGCGCTCCGCGGTGGGGCGTCACGGGTGGGCGGGTGGGAAGCACACCACGACGGCGGGAGAGCGCTCCGCGCCGGGGCCGGGCCCGCGAAGCCGGGTGGCACGGGCGGGCGGGCGGGAAAGGGGAACCTCGCGGCGAAGGCAGGCTCAGCCGCGGAGGCGGGCGCCGCAGTGGGGCCAGGGGCTCGCGCCCCGCTGGACGTACAGCTTCTTCGCGCGAAGCGTCTGCTCCGCGGCCGAGGCGTCCTGGGGCCGCCCGGACCCGCCGAGCCCCTGCCAGGTGCGGGTGTCGAACTGGTAGAGCCCTCCGTACGTACCGGAGGGATCCACCGCGTTCGGCCGCCCCCCGGACTCGCACGCCGCCAGCGCCCCCCAGTTGAGCCCGTCGGCACCGGTGACGGCCTTGGGCGGGGCCTTCGTACCGACCTTCACGATGCGCGTCTGCGGCTCGCGCACCACCTCGCTCCGGAGGCGCCGGGGCTTCTGCCGGACGCCGTTGACCGTGCGCACCGCGTACGTGATCCGCCGGGCGCCCTCGCGTCCCGGCTGGATGACGACCTCCGTGCCGCGCGGCAGCGACGAGTCCGCCACCTTCTGGACGGTGAACGGCAGGGCCTCCTCGCGCACCTCCTTGCGGCCGGAGATCCGCATGACCGTGATGGTCTGCCCGTCGCGCGGGAAGCTGCCGGGCGGCACGGACGTGGTGTCGGAGCCGCGCAGGGTGACGCCGGACTCCTCGACGGCCTCGCGGACGGTCGCGGCGTTCGTACGGATGGTGCGGGCGCGTCCGTCGGCCATGACGGTCACGGTGCGTTCGGTGCGGACGTCGAGGTCGAGGCCCTCGCGGGCGATGCGCTTGCTGCGCGAGGCGGAGAGGTAGGCGCCCTCGGCGCGCACGCCGAGCTGGCGCAGCGCGCCGTCGACGGTGCGGGCCGTGGTCCACACCTGGCGGCGCTGTCCGTCGAGGGTGAGCTGCACGGGGCGGCCGTAGCGGACGGCGATCTCGTCGCCGCTGGTGAGCGCGGTGTCGGAGGTGGGCGCCACGATGTCGTGGGCGCCGACGTCCACGCCCTCGTCGGCGAGCAGCTCGCCGACGTCGTCCGCGAAGGTGTGCAGGGTGCGGGACTTGCCGTCGACGCTGAGCTGGACGGCCTTGTCGTTGGCGACGAAGGCGGAGGTGCCGCCCGCGAGGAAGGCGACGACGAGGGCCTGCGGCAGCAGCCGCCGCAGCCCGTCGGGCCGGTCGGAGCCCCGCCTGCGGCGGGCGGCGCGCCGTCCGGCGGCCCGCCCCGCGGCCCGGCCGCCGTCG
>NZ_JASCXL010000098.1:0-35295 GCF_030010595.1 Streptomyces sp. CC224B
CCCCCCCCCCCCCCCCCCCCCCCCCCCCCCCCCCCCCCCGCCCCCCCCCCCCCCCCGGCCCGCGCGCGCGCGCCCCCCGCGGGGGCGGGGGGCCCCCCCCCCCCCCCCCCCCCCCCCCCCCCCCCCGACTCCGGCGGTGCGGCCGGTGGTCGTCCGGCGGTGCGGCCGGGCGTCAGCCGTCGATCCGGTACGAGTCCCCGTACACCTTCCAGACCAGCGGCGGGTCCAGGTTCAGGTTCTTCTTGTTGAGGAAGACGCGCTGGGCGGTGTCGACCCGGCTGGTGTCCTCGTGGGCCTCCTCCTGCTTCATGGCCCACACCCGCGCGTCGAGGAACGCGTGCAGGTACTTCACCTCGTCGCCGCCCTGCGCCGGCGGCTTCGCCGAACGCAGCGCCCGCTTGCGGATGTTGGTGAAGCTGGTCTTGTCGCTGCCGTCGCCGTGCATGACGATCGCGTCGTAGTACGCGAACTGCCCGAGCACCCCGATGCCGTCGGCCTTGCCGCGCTTGACGGCCGGGTTGAAGTAGACGCGGTCGCGCTCGTCGTTCTGGGCCTTCTGGAAGGCCGGGTCCTGCGCGGCCTTCTTCCAGTCCTTGGTGAAGTTCGGGTCCAGGCCCTCGTGCGAGGGGGTGCCGTTGACGCGGCGCAGCGCGGGCAGGTACTTCTCCAGGACGTTGCCGGGCTTGCGCGCGGCGTACAACTCGACGAGGTCGAGCATGTCGCCCGTGCCGGAACAGAAGCCGATGATGCCCGCGGTGTAGCCGCGGCCGTCCTTGATGTCCTCGATGTACTTGTACTGCGCCTTCCAGTCGAGCGAGGAGTTCTCCGCGCTCGACACCAGCTTCATGGCGATCTCCTTCTTCGCCGGGTCGTCCAGGCCCGGCGCGGCGGCGCTCGCGGACTGGGTCGTCAGGAGCGGGCCTGCGATCAGGGCGGCGCCGAGCAGGCCGATCACGGCACGTCGTGCGGGGCGCTTGCGGGGGGTGGCAGGGGCGTGCAACGGGACCTCCAGGGGTGGGAAGGCGTGGTTCCGCGTGCTGTCCGCGTTTGTTAGGAAGGTTTCCTACCAGAGATTGCGGGTGACGTATACCCGTCAGGCACGGGTCGTTCGGCCCCGCGGGCGCCCCGCCCGTGCCCGCCGCGGTGCCCTCCGGCGCCCCGGCGGACCCAGGAGCGCGCTGGGACATGGCCGGACATCGCCCTAGCCGCTGCTCACGCTGGTCCGTACGCTCCCAGCACCCTCACTCAGCCTCCGCTCATCGCACGCCGACCGGTCGCCGACCCGTGAGCGGACCCGTGTGAGCGGACCCGTGCGATGGCTGAGTCAGTTCCTCCCAGCACAGCTCCATCCCCCACCTCGCGGCGGTACCCCCTGCGCGGGCGTGCCGCCACGGGCCGAAGCACTCGATGGGAGAGCAACGAACATGTCCGCTGCACTGCTCGCGGGCGGCGCCCTCGCCGCCCTTCTCGGCGCGGGGCTCCCCGCTCAGGACCCGACGGAGTTCAGTGACCCGCCGCCCGACCGGATCGAGATCGATGTCGCGACCGTGAACGGTTCGGGTTGTCCCAGAGGCACGGCCGCCGTCGCCGTGTCCGAGGACAACACCGCCTTCACCGTCACCTACAGCGACTACCTGGCCCAGGCCGGCGGCAACTCCGCGCCCACGGCCTTCCGCAAGAACTGCCAGCTCAGCCTGGTCGTGCACGTTCCGCACGGCTTCACCTACGCGATCGCGAGCGCCGACTACCGCGGCTTCGCCTCGCTCCAGCGCGGCGCCAAGGGCACCGAGAAGGCGTCGTACTACTTCCAGGGCTCCCCGAACACGGGCGCCAAGTCCCACGACTTCTCCGGCCCGCTGAGCAACAACTGGCAGGCCACCGACGAGACCGAGGTCACCCAGCTCGTCTGGGCGCCCTGCGGCAAGCAGCGCAACTTCAACATCAACACCGAGCTGCGCGTCGACCTCGGCTCCTCCGACGCGAGCAAGACGAGCTTCATGACGATGGACTCCACCGACGGGGACATCAGCACCATCTACCGGGTGAAGTGGAAGGAGTGCCCCTGACCGACCGGTGACTTCCCCGAGGTACTGACCAGCTCCTGGTGAGGGGGCCGCGCCTCCGGACGGAGCCGGGCACCACCGTCCGGAGGCGCGGCGGCGGACCCGGAGGCGCGGCGGCAGGCGACGGGCCGCGGCGGCTCAGCGGGCCGCGGCGGTTCAACGGGACGCGGCGAGCGTCTCCCGTACCTTCTTCGCGATCGCGTACGTGTCCCCGACGGGCCGGACGGCGAGCCGCCCGGGGTCGCGGATCCACCGCTCCTCCAGGGCGTACCAGTCGCCCCCGTCCATCGGCCTCGGCGCGCGGTCCTCGTCGAGCGCGGCCCGCAGCTCGTCGAAGTACGTCGCCCAGCGCAGCCGGTACAACCCGCCGACCAGGCCCGCCCACTCCCGGTTGGCGTAGTCCCGCAGGCCCGCGTCGGCCCCGGCGCGGGTGCCCCACACGGTCACCAGCGACAGCTGGTCGTAGGCGAGCCGGTCCCGCTCGGCCTCGTCGGCGCCCCACGCGCGGGCGTCGGCCACCCAGCGCCCGAGCAGGTGCCGGGCGTCGGTGGCGACGAGCCGGTCGAGCAGGTCCATCAGCTCCAGCCAGGTGCGGGTGAGGTCCGCGAAGCGGGCCCTGTCCCGCTCGTCGTAGGCCTCCTTGATCCGCGGCAGCAGCACCCGGCCGCGGTGCGAGAGCGCCTGCCGCGCCACGTCGAGCAGGTCGCGCCGGTACGCCGACGAGCGCCGCAACTCCGGTCGTACGGCGAGGAGTTCGTCGAGCGCGGGCGCGAAGTCCGCGGCCGGGTAGCGCTCCTTCCTCGGTGACCAGGAGGCGGCGGAGGTGGCCGTCAGGCTCGGCCGGGCACCGAACAGGCCGTCGGCGCCCTCGGACCAGCCGTCGGCGCGGGTGGTGCCGTAACAGGTGCGGCGCAGCACGTCCCAGGCCCGTTCCGCGTGCGCGTCGGCGCCGCCGTACCGGCTCCCGGCCCAGTCGGCGAACCACTGCTTGAGGTCCAACTCGCCCTGCCGCCACGCCAGTTCGGAGAACAGCTCGAAGGCGGCCGGGTTGTCGTCGGCGGCCTCCGGCAGCAGCGCGATGCCCCGCAGGGCACTGCCGTCCTTCGTACGCCACTTCTCGTACAGCGCGGCCCAGTCGGGGGTGTTCGCGCCGAGCGCGGTGTGCCCGCCGAAGTTCCAGATGGAGCCGAAGGCGTACGGCGTCCCGCCCCAGTCGGCCTCGCGGTCGGTGATGTGCGGGTAGCGGTCGGAGAGGCCGTCCACGATCAGCATCCGGGAGGTGTCCACGGCGTCGGTGAGGGCCTTTGCCGGGTTGCGCCGCCAGCCGAGGGTGACCCAGGTGGCGCCCGGGTGGGCGGTCCGCAGCGCCCGCTCGACACCGCGGGCGGCCTCGCCGACCGGGACGCCGCCGGGCCGCCCGCCCTCGTGCAGCAGGTCCATCTTGTACATCGTGCTCGGCCCGAACAGCTCGTCCTGCACCCGGTAGAAGGCGGCGGCGACCCGCGCGAACCGGTCCGTGCGCGGATCCAGCCAGTCGGGCCGCGCGAAGCCGTACCAGGTGCCCTGCGGCACGGTCCGCGCCCCCGGGTTCCGCTCGGCGAAGCCGGGCGGCACGGTGCCGTAGTAGCCGGGGAACACGGGCGTCATGCCCAGCTCCCGCAGCCGGTCCGCGATGCGCCGCCCGAGCCGGGCGCGGCGGGCGAGGAGCTGCCGGGAGACCGGGTGCGGGAACGCGGCGAGGTTCTGCAGCAGCCACCACGGCTGGTGCGCGGGCCCGGGCACCCGCGCCCGCGCCTCCGCGTCGTCGTACCCGAACTCCTGGAGGACGCGGTGGTACACGGCGTCCGTGCCCGCGCTCACGAACACCTCGTTGTAGCCGTGCAGCGCGAGGACGTCGATCTCGCGCTCCCAGTACGACCAGTCGTGGTACGCGTTCGTGTAGCCGTCGTTGGTGTCGTTGAGGGCGAACCGGTGCGGGGCGGTGGCCCGCCCGGTCAGGGGCGCCGCCGGGCCGGGGAGCAGCGCGGGCAGGTCCAGCTGGTGCCCCGCCCAGGTGATGTTGGCGTGGCAGGTGTGCTTCAGGTAGTGGTACAGGCCCTTGAGCTGGACGGCCGGGGTCGGCCCGGCCACGGTGACGCGGCCGCGGGTGCCGGACACGCGGAAGGCGTCCCGGTCCCCGGCCCGCTCGAAGGTGAGCTGCTCCCAGTGGCGCGGCAGCAGGCGCCGGGCGGCGGCCGTGACGGCCGTGACGGCGCCCGCGTCACCGGGACGCCCGGGCGCGCCGCCGGACCGCCGGGGGGCCGGACCCCCGCCGGAGCAGGCCGCGGTGGCCCCGGCCGTGCCGGCCAGGGCGGTCAGGAGGGTCCGGCGGGGCAGTGCGGCTCCCATGGCTCACGGCGCCTTGGCGGGGGAGGGGGCGACCGCGTACTCGGTGAACTGCCCGAGCGGCGCGAACCCGAGCGCCCGGTAGACCCGCTCGCCGTCCGGCGAGGCCTGGAGCACGGCCGTACGGACACCGGCCTCGCGGCCCGCGTGCAGCGCGGCCAGGGTGACGGCGCCGCCGTAGCCGCGGCGCCGGTCGGCGGCGAGCGTGGAGATGTTGTAGATCCCGGCGACACCGGCGTCCACGAACACCTCGGCGGTGCACACCGGCCGCCCGTCGGCGTACCCGACGAAGCACCGGGCGGGGCAGTCCGGGGTGAGCACGCCCGCGGCGACGGCCGCGTAGAACGCGCGCACGGTGGCGGCCGGGGGCTCCCAGTTCGCCGCGAGGATCGCCGCGTACGCCTCCAGTTCCGCGGGCGTGGTGACGCGTCGGATCTCCAGCCCGGCCACGGGGACCGGCGGGGGCGCCGCGGCCAGGTCGAGCCACATGCCGCTCTCCGGTCCGGCGGCGGGCAGCCCGGCGGCGGCGAGCCGCGCGCCGAGGTCGTCCGGCGTGGACGCCCCGCCGACCCACCAGGCGAAGGTGCGCCCCGTGGCGGTGAGCCGCCCGACGGTCCCGGCGATCCGGGCGTCCGCGTCCTGCGGGGTGAACCGTGCGGCGGCGACGATGTTGAACGTGTCGTCGTCGATGCCGCTGTCCGCGATCACCAGGTCGCCGGTGTCGCTGACGGTGGCGCCCGGCAGGTACGGGTGGAGGTGGGTGGCGTGGGCGGCGAGGTTCCGCTCCATGCGGGCGAGCAGGCCGGGCGGGGCGGCGGCCGGGTCCGGGGCGGAGGTGGGGTCCGCGGCGGGGGTGGGGTCCGGGGCGGGGGTAGGGCGCTGGTCCATGCGTCCATGATGGATGACCCGCATGTACCGGCGGCGAACTGCCGACTGCCTCTGCGGTGTTGGCGTGGACCGCCGCCGTCCGAGGCTGTGCGTCGGCGTACTGACCGTCCTGGTGGGTGTCCTGCCGGGGCTGACCGCCGGCTACGTGACCAGTCGCACGGACGGCCGGGCCCGCGGGTCAGTAGGGTCCGGCCCCGCGTGGGCCGGGCGGAGGACGGCGTCGGCGCTCACAGGCCCGCGAGCGTCCCGGCCACCGTCGCCTCCAGGGCCGTCCGGTCGTCGCGGACCCGGGCGAGCACCCGCAGCCCGTAGTACGTGCTCTGCACCAGGCGGGCCACCTCGCGCGGGTCGCGGCCAGGAGCGATCTCCCCGGCCGCCTGGCCCGCCGCGACCACGGCGCACACCTCGTCCTCGACCCGGTCGAAGCCACGCCGGACCACGCGCCGCACGTCCTCGTCGAGCCCCGCCAGTTCCACGGCGGCGTTGACGGCGAAGCAGCCGCGGCCGTCGCCGGGGTCCAGGTCGGCCTCCAGGGAGTGGAGCATCATCGCCGCCAGCCGCTCCTTGGCGGAACCGGGCCCGCGCAGCCGCGCCACCTGCTCGGCGGTGACCGTCTCGTGGTAGCGGTCGAGCGCCCGCAGGTACAGCTCGCGCTTGCCGCCGAAGGTGTTGTACAGGCTCGACGGGCCGAGCCCCGTCGCGTCGCACAGGTCACGCGTCGAGGTGCCCTCGTACCCGTGGCGCCAGAAGGTCTCCATGGCCGCGGTGATGACGCGGTCCTCGTCGAACTGTCGTGGCCTGGCCATGCGCGGGACCCTACGCGTTCTGGACCACCCTTTCCACATCGGCCCCGGGCGCGGTGGCCGTCCGCCGCTCCAGCAGGCCCGCCCACAGCGCGGCCCCGCACCCGAGCGCCGCGAGGCCCGCGCCCACCCAGGCGACCGACGCGTAGCCGTACCCCGCGTCGACGGCGGCCCCGCCCAGCATCGGCGCGAGCGTGTTGCCGACGTTGAAGGCCGCCGTGTTCGTGGCGCCGACCAGCGTGGGCGCGTGGGGCGCCAGGGTGAAGACCCGGGACTGGAGCGCGGGGTTGGTGACGTACCCGGCCGCGCCGAGCAGGACGACCAGCGCGACCACCACGGCCGCCGCCGCGTCCGCCGCCAGCGCGAGAGCCCCCGAGACCACCGCCAGCCCGCCGAGCCCCCACGCGAGGGTCGCGGCCGCGTGCCCCCGCGCGGTCCGGCCGCCGAGCACGAGGCCGAGCATCCCGCCCGCCCCGAACAGCGCCAGCACGGCGGGCACCCAGCCCTCGCCGAGACCCGTCTCGTCGGTGAGCAGCGGGGCCAGGTAGCTGAAGGTCACGATGACCGCGCCGAAGGCGAAGGCCGTGACGGCGTACGACAGCCAGAGCTGCGGGCGCGCCATGCCGCGCAACTCCGCCCGTACCGAGGGCACGTCGCCCTGCCCGTCCCGCCCGCCGCCGCCCGGCACCGCGGCCACCGTGCACACCAGGCTCACCACCGTCGCCGCCGCGACCGCCCAGAACGCGGCCCGCCACCCCGCTGACTGGCTCAGCACGGTGCCCGCGGGCACACCCACGATCGTCGCCAGCGTCAGCCCGCCCGCGACCAGCGCCACCGCCCTGCTCTTGGCCCCGGCCGGGACGAGGGCCACGGCCGTCGCCACGGCCACGCCCCAGAACCCCGCGTACGCCAGGGCGCTGACCACCCGGGTCGCGAACAGCACCGCGTACCCCGGTGCCAGCGCACCGGCGACGTGCCCCGCGACGAACACCGCCTGGAGGCTGACCAGCGCCGTGCGCCGCGGCCACCGCAGCGTCGCCACCGCGAGCAGCGGCGCCCCGACGACCATGCCGATCGCGAACGCCGAGACCAGCAGCCCGGCGTCGGGCACGGACACGCCCAGGTCCGCCGCCATGCCCGGCAGCAGACCGGACAGCATGAACTCCGACGTCCCCTGCGTGAAGATGCCGAGCGCCAACACGTAGACCGCGAGCGGCATACGGGTCCCCTCTCCCTGTGTGCGCACCAGTTATGAAGCGGTCGCTCCAAAACACGGGTGGACGGTAGCACATTTTGGAGCGTCTGCTTCAGAACGGGGGGTGGGGAATCGTGTGCGGGACTGGGTAGAGCGTTCGTTCTAGCTGGAGGAGGTGTCGGTGTCGAGGGAGGTGATGCGGGAGGAGGTAGTGCTGGTGTCGGCGGAGGGGGTGTCGGGGGCGGGGCGCCGGTTCAGGTCGTCGATCAGCGACATGTGCTCCTCGGCCCACGCGCGCAGCGCGGCCAGCGGCACTTCCAGGGAGCGGCCGAGATCGGTGAGCCGGTAGTGCACCGCGGGCGGCACGGTGGCCTCCACCCGGCGGGCCACGAGGCCGTCGCGCACCAGGCTCCGCAAGGTGACGGAGAGCATCTTCTGCGAGACGCCCGGCATCCGGCGCCGCAGATCGGCGAAGCGCACCTCGCCGGGGGCCGCCTCGGCGAGCACCTTGACCGCCATGGAGGTCCACTTGGTGCCGATGCGGTCCAGGAGCTGCCGCGTCGGGCACAGCGGATCGAAGAGGTCACCGCGCGGGGACGTGGTCACGCCGAGCTCACCACCTGAGGGGAAAGTGCCGTCTTGGAGGGCCGAGGCTAGTTCCCTACGGTGGCCACGTCACCTTCGGTTACCCCCTGCCAACAGGAGCCTCGTATGCCCGAGTTGCGTCGCGTCGCCGTCGGCGGAGTGGAAGTGGACGTGGCGGTGGAGGGCGCGGGACCGCCCGTCCTGCTGCTGCACGGCTTCCCCCACACCTGGGAGCTGTGGCGGGAGGTCATGCCCGCGCTCTCCGCCCACCGCACCGTCATCGCACCGGACCTGCACGGCTTCGGCGACAGCGGAGGGGCCGGGTCCGGCAGCGGGGCCGGGTCCGGGTACGACGCCGGGACGCTGGCCGACGACGCCGCGGCCCTGCTCCGGGCGCTCGGCGTCACCGGCGTCACCGGCGTCACCGGCGTCACCGGTGTCGACGTCGTCGGCATCGACGCCGGTACGCCGCCCGCGTTCCTCCTGGCCATGCGCCACCCCGGCCTGGTGCGGCGGCTCGTGGTGATGGAGTCCCTGCTCGGCCGGCTGCCCGGGGCCGAGGAGTTCCTCGCCTCCGGGCCCCCGTGGTGGTTCGGCTTCCACGCCGTCCCCGGCCTCGCGGAGTCCGTCCTGGAGGGCAACGAGGCCCGCTACGTCGACTGGTTCCTGGACGCGGGCACGCTCGGGGACGGGGTGCCGCCGCGCATCCGGGACGCCTTCGTACGCGCCCACACCGGACGGGACGCCCTGCGCCGCGCGTTCTCCTCCTACCGTGCCCTGCCGCAGAGCGCGGACCGGATCGCACGGGCCGTCGCCACGGCGAGACTGACGGTCCCGACACTGGCGATCGGCGCCCACCCGGTCGGCGACGCCCTGGAACGCCAACTGCGCCCGGTCGCCGACGACCTCACCGCCCGCGTCCTCGACGACTGCGGCCACATCATCCCGCTGCACCGTCCTCGGCGCCTCCTGGACCTGCTGCTCCCGTTCCTCGCGGGGGAGCCGGTACCCCGGTCCCGTACGCCGGAACCGGCCCGGCCCTGACCGGGCCGCGCGCCCCGGCCCGTGCTCAGCGGTCCCCGGTCTGCCAGGCGGTGACGGTGATTTGGTCGCCGACGGCCAGCTTCCCCGTCCGCAGCACCGAGTACTTCGCGCCGAGCGCCACACCCCCGCCGGGCTGCCGCCGGTACGTGGCCAGTGTCCGCAGCGGCTCGGGCCCGGCGCGCTCGCCGCTCGCCTGGTCGACGAGGGTGACGGCGCAGCGCAACGCCAGCTTGGCGAAGCCCAGTTCGGTGTTGCCGATCCGGATGGCCAGGGGCCGGTCCTCGAGGTGCGGCTCGTCCCAGCCGTCCACCACGACGTTGGGCCGCAGCCGGCTCATCGTCACGGCGGTCCGCCCGGCCTCGGTGATACGCCGGTTGAGGTCGTCGAACGTGGCCCGCGACAGCATGTGCAGGGCCCCGCTGTCGGCGTAGCCGGACGTCCCCGGGTGGAGGCCGTCCGTCCGCCGGTCGTGCTCGGGCGGCACCCGCACCAAGCGGCTCTCCGTACCGAGCACCCGCGACAGCCACCGCGCGGCCGCCTCGCCCTGGTCGATGCCCGTGAAAGGGGCCCCGAACAGGTCCACGTCCCGCCGCGCCGACTCCGTGTCCACCGCGATGTCCAGCGGCTCCGCGTCCGGCGCCCGCAGCGTCAGCCGCCCGCCGTCCCAGCTCACCTCGGGCCGGACGACCGCGAGCCGCGGGGTCGCGCGCTGCGTGCGGTACACCCCCGCCGGGTCGACCACCATGAACGTACGGTCGTGCGCGAGCCCGGCCGGGGTCAGGTCGCTCTCCGTGACCCGGACCCCCGCGCACCCCTTCACCGGATAGGTGATCAGGCCGACGACGACTGCTTCTCCCGCTCCTTCTCCTCCTGCTCCTTCTCCTCCTGCTCCTTCTCCTCCTCCTACTGCTGCTGCCATGACAGTCCACTCACGACGTCGCCCATGGGTGCGGTGCCTTCCTGCCGGACCGGATCATCCTCGTACGCAGCAGCATCCCCCGCCCCTCACCGCGACATCAACGCCCCTCGCCCAACCGTGAGGATCACCGCACGCCGCCCCGTCCCGTACGCCTCTGTAACGGTCCCCGTCCGCGCGAGCGCCCCCGCGCGGGCCCTCCGCCACAATGGCGGCGCTTCCCCCTTCCCCCGCGTTCCCCCGCAGGAGGCGCCATGAGACCCCGCACCGCCCTGGCCCAGCTCCTGTGCGCCGCGCTCCTCGGCGCCCTCGCCCTGGTCACGGCCCCGACGGCCGCTGCCGCCGCCCCGACACCCCTGCGCGGCGGGACCGTCCTGTACAGCCCCGCCGGCCGGTGCGTCGTCGCCTTCAACGCCACGAACGGCACCCGCCACTACGGCGTCATGGCGGGCCGCTGCGGCACCGTCGGCACCCGGTGGTACGCCGACGCCCGCCTCACCGCGCAGGTGGGCGTCACCGAGACCGCCGTCTTCCCCGGCAACGACTACGCCCTCGTGCGCTACACGAACCCCGACTTCGCGTACCCGAGCGAGATCGCCGCCGGTTCCCAGGTCATCCGCGTCAACCGCGCCCCGGCGCCCGTCCCCGGCCAGTCGGCGTGCCGCACCGGCCCCGTGACGGGCATCCACTGCGGCACCGTCCAGGCCGTGAACGTCTCGGTCACCCACCCCCAGGGCACGGTGCACGGCCTCTTCCGCGCCTCCCTCTGCGCCGAGCCCGGCGACTCCGGCGGCCCCACCTTCAGCGGCGACACCGGCCTCGGCCTCGTCGTCGGCGGCAGCGGCAACTGCGCCTCGGGCGGCACGACGTACCACCAGCCCCTGGCCTCGATCCTGAGCACCCACGGGCTGAGGGTGGGCTACTGACCCCGGACGTGGACGGCGCTGGACCCGGACGCGGCGGTGGAGGCGAACAGCCCCGCCTGGAAGCGGGAGGTGGCGCCCAGCGCGGCCATCAGGTCGGCGACGCGGCGGCGGTAGGTACGCAGGGACATGCCGAGGCGCCGGGCGGCGGCCTCGTCGGTGAGGCCGGAGCCGAGGGCGGCGAGGACCTGCCGGGCGTCCTCGGCGAGGGCGGGAGCCCCGGCGGAACCCAGGGCGAGGGGGAGGTCCGCGGCGGCCTCCCAGGTGGCGTACAGGAGGGCGCGTACGCTGTCGACGACCTCGGGGACCCGTACCACCGTGTACGTGCGCGGCCCCCGCGACTCCGGGCCCGCGAGGATCGCCACGCGCCGGTCGACGACGACGGCCTCGCGGGCCAGCGGGGCGCCGGAGATGCGGACCTGGGCGCCGGACGCGGCGATGGCGGTGAGCCGTCGCTCGGACTCGGGGTCGCCGACGGCGCGGCGGGAGTACACCTTGCGCATGGCGAGGCCGCCACCGGGGCGCACCGTCGGGCGGTTGCCCTCGCGGAAGGCGGCGTTCACCCCGCCCCAGGTCATCAGGTCCTCCGCGCCGCACAGGAACTCCTCACGCGCGAGGGCGAACACGCCCCCGGCGCGCGCCGCCAGCTCCCGCTCCCCGCGCACGGTCACGATCCGCCCGTCCTCCACGCCCCGCCCCTTCCCTCCCGCCCGTTCACCACTGACCGGCGATCACCGTAGCTTCCCCCGCGCAGCGTGAAGGCCCGCAGGGCGAGTGCCGTCTCCATGGCGCACAGGGCGACGCCCAGGGTGACGTGCGCGGCGAGCGAGCCCTCCAGGCCCAGCAACGTCTGCGTGAACGTGGCGATCAGGATGCCGACGGTGGCCTTGAGCGGCCACGTCAGCCAGCGGTTGCGGCGCCACACCAGGACGGCGGCCACGACCTGGAGGAACACCAGGAGCTCGAAGACGTAGGCGTTGAAGCCGTGCGGGTCGATCGAATCGACGTCGCCGTTCAGGAGCATCCCGGCGAGCAGGCCCTGCACCAGGGTCTCGAGGCAGGCGAGCGCGGCCACGGCCCGCAGCAGCGTGACCCGGCCGCGTCCGGCCGCCACCCGGCCCGCCAGGACCACCGTGCCCGCCGCGCCCGCCGCGTCGCGGGAGAGCGCGCTCTCGGAAGAAGTGTCGTGCATCGAAGTACCCGTTTCTTTCAGCGGTTTCAGCGGTTTCAGGGATTTCAGCGGCTACAGCGGGTTCAGCAGCTTCAGCGGGGCCGGGCGTCGAGCCACTCCTGGAACGTGGGCCCGGCGAGCTTCGCGTGGGGGCCGGGCAGGAACGCGCCCGCCGCCGCGAGACCGGCGTCGGGCAGGCCGGAGCCGTCGACCGCGACGACCTCGACACCGCGCCGGGCGCCGAGGAGCCGGGCGGCCTCGGCCAGGCTCTCCCGGCGGGGTCCGGCGACCTCGGGGACCGGCGCGCCGGGGTCCGGCCGGGACGCCGCGCCGGGGTCGGCGGCCAGGTCGGCGAGCGTCTCGGCCACGGTGCGGCAGGCGACGAGCTGGGTGGGCAGGTCCGGGATGTGGGCGACGTCGCCCTGCTGCCAGTCCAGCAGCCGGCCGACGAACTCGTGGAACTGCGCGGCCCGCAGGATGCGCGCGGGCAGCGGGCCCGACAGGTGCGCCTCCTCGTGCACCTGCTGGGCGGCGACGAAACCGGCGGTGGCCTTGTCCGCGCCGATGATGGACACGGCGACGACCCGGTCGGCCCCGGCGTGCAGGCCCGCCTCGTGCAGGTTGCGGGCGGCCGTGCGGAAGAACGCCGCGGCGGCGGCCTCCTCGGAGGCGTGCCACGACGCGACGTCGACGACGACGTCGACCCCGGCGAGCGCCTCCGCCAGGCCCTCCCCGGTGATGACGTCCACGCCGGTGGCGCGGGACATCGGCACGACGTGGTGGCCCCGTTCCGTGAGGACGTCCACGACGTGGCGCCCCAGGCGCCCGGTCGCCCCCGCCACCGCGAACTTGCTGGTGCTCATGGTCCGTACCCTCCTGCTGCTGTGGACGTGGGCAGGGCGGGACTCCCCCGCGCTGCCCCCTCGCGGTGCCGCGTACGCTCCGGACCGGCCGTCCGCGCGGCGCCCTGACGGACACGAGACGTCGCCGCCCCCTCGTCCGTAACAGGCGCTGTCGTGTGACGTAGGCCACCGGCCGGGGGGTGTTACGCAAGGGCCGCGGCCGACGTCCCGTGGGTGAAGCGGAAGAACCCGAAGGGACAGGCGGGAGCCGGGTATGAGCGAGCGCAGCGCAGGCACGACGGACATGGCCGAGCCGCCCGGCCGTGCCGCCCCGGCGGAGTCGGCGGACACCGCCACCGAGGTGTTCGTCGCCCACCGCAACCTGTTGTTCACCGTCGCCTACGAGATGCTCGGCTCGGCCGCCGACGCCGAGGACGTACTGCAGGAGACCTGGCTGCGGTGGGCGGCCGTCGACCCGGCCACCGTGCGGGAGCAACGCGCCTACCTGGTACGCATCGTCACCCGGCAGGCCCTGGACCGGATGCGCGCGCTCGGCCGCCGCAAGGAGTCCTACGTCGGACCGTGGCTGCCCGAGCCGTTGCTGACCACGCCCGACGTGGCCGAGGACGTCGAACTGGCCGACAGCATCTCGATGGCGATGCTGCTCGTGATGGAGACGCTCGCGCCGGTCGAACGGGCGGTGTTCGTGCTGCGCGAGGTGTTCGACCTCGGGTACGAGGAGATCGCCGAGGCCGTCGGCAGAAGCCCGGCCGCGGTCCGGCAGCTCGCCTACCGGGCCCGGGCGCACGTCGCCGCGCGCCGGCCCCGCGGGACCGTCTCCGCGGACCAGACCCGGGCCGCGCTCCAGGCCTTCCAACGCGCGGTCGAGACCGGTGAGTTGCAGAACCTGCTCGACGTCCTCGCGCCGGACGTGGTCGCCCTGAGCGACGGCGGCGGGGTCAGACACGCCTTGCTGCGGCCGGTCGTCGGCGCGGACAAGGTGGCCCGGCTGCTTGCGGGCGGCTGGTGGCGCGGCGCCCGGAGGTCGGTGGAGCCGGTGCAGATCAACGGTGGCCCCGGGCTGCTCGTGCGCGTCGACGGCGAGGTCGACGGCGTCGTGGCCGTACGGGTCGAGAACGGCTACGTCACCGGGGCGTACCACGTCCGGAACCCCGAGAAGCTGTCGCGGGTGGGGCGGGAGACGGCCGTCGTGCGGTGAGGCGGTGCGCTCTGCTGGCCGCCGGAGGGGGGCCTCCACCGGCGGCTGCCGTCGTGCGCGGTGAGGCCGACCGCCGGAAACCGGAAAGGGGTGGCGTCCGGCGGGAAGATCGGGAAAGCTCACGCCCATGGTCTCGGTGGTGCAGAACGTGGCGATCGACTGTGCGAACCCCTATGAGCTGGCCCGGTTCTGGAGCGGGGTGACCGGCCGCCCCCTGCACCCGGAGGACGCGCCAGGCGACCGGGAGACCCAGGTGCTGCTGTCGGCGCGGGGCCCGGTGCTGCACTTCAACCAGGTGCCCGAGGCCAAGGCGGGCAAGAACCGGGTCCACCTGTGCCTGCGCCCCGAGACCTCGCGCGACCAGGAGGTGGAGCGGCTGCTGGGCCTCGGCGCCACCTTCGTCGCCGACCACCGGAACCCCGACGGCTCGGGCTGGGCGATCCTGGCCGACCCCGAAGGCAACGAGTTCTGCGTCCTGCGCAGCGATTCCGACCGCGCCGCCGCGCACCCCTGACGGCCGGGCCCCGGCACGCGCCGCCTCCTGGCAGCAACTGGCCACCCCCGCCCGTACGCCGTGCCCCGGCCCCACCATGATCCGCATGACCAAGCACGCGCACGCCTCTCACGACCCCGGCCCTGTCCCCGGCTCCCTGCCCGCCACCGCCGCCGGGCGCTTCGCGATCGGCGGCGACCTGCCCGTCGCCCGGATGGGCTTCGGCGCGATGCGGCTGCCCGGCCGGACCTGGGAGGGGCCCGCGGGCGACCCCGAGACCGCCGTCGCCGTCCTGCGCCGGGCCGTCGAACTCGGCGTCGACCACATCGACACGGCCGCCTTCTACTTCTACGAGGACCTGTCCGCGAACGCCCTCATCTGCCGGGCCCTGCACCCGTACCGGGACGGCCTGGTGATCGCCACGAAGGTCGGACCCGACCGCTCCCCGGACCACGCCTGGCTGGCACCCGCCGGCCCCGCGAAGATCCGCGCCGACGTCCACCGGAACCTGCGCGAACTCGGCGTCGACCAGCTCGACCTGGTCTACCTGCGCTTCCTCGGCCAGGACGGGCCCGGCGAAGGGCGCTTCGAGGCCCTCGCCGCACTGCGCGAGCAGGGCCTCGTCCGGCACCTCGGCGTCAGCAACGCCACCGCCGGGCAACTCGCCGAGGCCCAGCGGATCGCGCCGGTCGCCGCCGTGCAGAACAGGTTCAGCCCCGCCTCCCGGGACGCCGAGGCGGACGCCATGGTCGAGCGGTGCGCCCGGCAGGGCATCGCCTTCGTGCCGTACTTCCCGCTCGGCGGCGTGGGCGCCCCGGACGCCGCGGCGCTGCGGCGCGTCGCCGACCGGCACGGGGCGAGTGCCGCGCAGGTCACCCTGGCCTGGTCGCTGTCGGTGTCCCCGGCGGTCCTCGCCATCCCGGGTACGTCGTCCCTCGCGCACCTGGAGGAGAACGTGGCGGCCGCCGCGCTCACGCTGGGCGCGGACGACCTGGCGGACCTGGCGGACCGGTCGGCCCGGTCGCCCCGGTCGGCGCCCTGAGGAGGCGCCGCCCGGCGAGGGGCCCTCACCGGGCGCCGGTCACCGGCCCGTCACCGGCCCGTCACCGGCCCGTCGTCGGCCTGTCAGAGGCCCATGACCCGCGCGTCGGTGGCGAGCGCCCGGAAGTACTCCTTCGGGTCGTCGACCATGCGCCGCTCCTTGAGGTCGAGCAGACCGCCCACCCCGGTCAGCTCGGCCGCGACCGTGCCGTCCGGCTTGGTGAAGATCTGCTCGATCCGGAACGTCTTCCGCTCGCCCCACAGGAACCGGCACGACACGGACACCTGGTCCCCGGCGCGCAGCTCGCTGCGGTACCGCAGGGTGTTCTCCAGGGCGACCGGGCCCACGCCCTTCGAGATCAGGTCCGCCTGCCGGATGCCCGCCGCCATGAGGAGCGACCAGCGGGCGTGCTCCGCGTACTGGAGGTAGACGGCCTGATTGAGATGCCCCTGTACGTCCGTCTCATAGCCACGGACCGTGATCCCGACGGAGTACGGCTGCTCCTGCGCCACGACGTCGCCTTCCTCTGCTGTTCCCCTGCTGACACACGACTGGTGCAGTGCTCAACCGGCCTTGGGGTCCCGGCATTCCTGCGGGTGGGGGGCGCGACGCCGGGCGTGTGCGGCGGAGGGGGGCGGGCGGGGCGGGTCCCGCCCGGGCCTCACGCCCGCCGCGCCGACACCACCAGGAACCGCCGCCCCGTCCGCCCGTCCCCGTGCTCGCTCACCAGCCACCCCGCCCGCTCCAGGACCGCGCCGCAGGCCCGCACCCCGTCCGCCGTCGGCTCGTCCACCTCCACCGCCTCGGGCTGCGGCGACTCCGTCACCCGGTACCCCTCCCGCCCGGGGGCCGCGGGGGTCCGGCCCGCCGCCTCCAGGGCGATGGACACGGCCCGCGCCCGGTGCGCGCGCTCCCACGCGCACGGCCGCTCCCGGTCGCCCCCAGGGTTCGTCATCCGCCGCAGCTCGACGAGCCCCAGCCACGCCCCGCGCACCTCCCGGGCGCGCGCGGCCGTGTCCTCGCCGGGCGGCGGCGCCTCGCGCTCCGTGCCCGTACGCGCGGCGAACACCCCGGTCTCCGCCTCCACGGGCGCGGTCTCCGGGACGGCCTCGGTCGGCTCGTCCCGGACCCGGTGCCCGGCGGGCGTGAGGAAGTACGCGTGCGGCGGACGCGGGTGCCGGAAGGCGAGCCGCAGCCGCACCAGCGCCGCCAACTGCGCCTCCGTGCCCCGCAGCCGCCCCGTCACCGGGTCCGCCTCCGCGATGATCCGCCGCTGCGCGGCCGTCGTCGGTCTGGGCATGCGAACACCCCCTGTGTCGTGACCCCCGTCGGTCGCCCACCCACCACCGATGGTGCCGCACGCCACTGACAACGGCCTCCGGGCCGGGCCCCGGCCCCTCGGAGCGCCCCTCGGCTCAGCCCCCGCCCGCCGAACGCCCCCGTGCCGTCCGCCCGCTTCCACCACGCCTCCAGGTCCGCCTGGCTCAGGGACCGCCAGTCGGGGGTCTCCTGGACCAGGGCGCGGCCCAGGCGGCGGCCGAGGTCGACCATCGTGCGGCCGGCGACCGTGCGGTCCGTGTCGTACGACTCCAGGGCGTCCGGCCAGGTCACGGCCGTGGTGATGGCGGACTCCAGGACGGTGGCGTCCTGCAGGGCCTTCACCGCGCCCGCGCCCGTGTGGGGGCGGGCCACCGTCGCCGCGTCCCCCGCCAGCAGCACCCGGCCCTGGGAGTAGCGCGGCGCCGTGTAGTCGTACATGGGCTGGAGGAGCAGCTCGGACGGGGCGGCGGCGCGTACCACCGCGCCCCAGTACGGCGGCAGCAGCTCGTCGGTCACGTACCGCAGATGGTTGCTCAGCGCGTCCGACAGGCCCCCGGGCGGCAGGCTCCGCGGGCCGGAGGCGGTGCCGTGGGCGGCCTCCACGCCCGGCGGCGGTGCCGTGTACAGGACCCAGTTGACGCGCCGCCCGCCCGCCCCGTCCGGGATGCGGTAGAGGATCACGTGGCCTCCCGGGAACACGGCGTAGACGCAGTCGTCCACGGCCCACAGGTCCGGGTCCGCGAGCCGCTCCTCCGGGTAGGCCCCGCGCCACGCCAGATAGCCCGCGTACGCGGCGCGCACGCCGGGGAACGCGGCCTCGCGCACCGCCGAGCGGTGGCCGTCCGCGCCGACCACCACGTCGAACCGCTCCGTGGCGCCGTCGTCGGTCTCCACCACCGCCCCGCCCGGACACGGGCGCACCCCGCCGACCGTCGTACCGGTGCGGAACGTGACGGTCTCCGGCACCCGGCGCCGCAGCTCACCCCAGAGCGGGCCCCAGTTGTACGTGCGGAACGGGAACGGCATCACGCCGATCTCGTGCCCGAGCGGCCCCGGCGCCACCTCGTCGCGCACGTACCAGCGCCGTCCGGTGAGCTGCACCCACTGCATGTCCGCGTCCAGGTAGCCGGCCGACTCCAGCTCCGCGTAGCGGGAGTTGTGCACCGCGAGGCCCACGCCCCGGTCCGCGAGGCGGCCCGCCGCCCGCTCGTACACGGTGATCTCGTCCGCCCCGCCCCGGTGCGCGGCCAGCGCCGCCGCGCACCCCGCGACGCTGCCGCCGACCACGGCCACCCTGCCTGAATGCATCATCGAGCCATCGTGGCAGCCGGGTGACGTCCTGTCATGACCGTGCGTCAGCGCACCGGCACACCGCGTGCGGCGGAGAACGGCTCGAACTCCGTGTGCGGGAGCGCGGCCGTGCAAGGCGGTGGTGCGGCGGGGCCGCGCGCCGTGCGCGAGCATGATGGGCACGGCGGGCAGAGCTGGCACGGCTGACACAACTGGCACGGCGGGGCTGGCGCGGTCGGCACGGCTGGCTGGCTGCCCGGACGGCCGACACGGTCGGCCCGGCTATGACGGCGGCCGCACCCGGACCTCTCCCTTCGAGGGGTCCGCCTGCGCCTGGAAGCCGGCCTGCGTGAGGATCTCCAACAGGGCCTGCCGCAAGGCCGCCCGGATGCCTTCGAACTCCGCGTCCGCCCTTCCGGCGGGGTCCAGCTCCTGCGCCGCTACCCAGCTCACGGTCACCGCGTCCGGCTCCCGGCGAACCCGCAGCCCGACCCCTTCCTCGGCACGTGCCGACCTGACATCGAACCCGGCACGAGCAAGGGTCCGGCACACATCAGCGAACAACGTCTGCAGGGCGACTCCATCACTCACACACGAAATCTACACAAGCGCCCACGGGGTCGGGGCGGGGTGGTCCAGGCGATCGGGTGCTCTCCGTCCAGGCTGACCGGATCGGAGAGTTGTGGAGGCTTTACGTCAACCCTTGTCGTATGCAAGGGCCTTAGATCCCCTGTTTCCTGAATTGCGCCGGAGTGAGGCGGGGTGACCTTGTTGGTGTGAGTGCACTCACTTGAGCATGATGTGAAACAGGATGATCTTGGGGGTACTGTTCGTCACGCCCGCTCGGAGGTTCTGACCAAACCGCCGAGGGCTCAACGCAAGAAGCGGAGGGGGAACCAGGCGAAGCCGAAAGGTTTCGCTGGCCGTTGGCTTCGCCGGGCTCCACCCCTGCGCGCTATCACGCAAAGGTGTGGGCCTGGGCGGCATCCTGGGATCCAGTACCGCCATCGTGAATGCGATCAAGGGCAAGCACTGGAAGGAAGCGGCCAAGCTGATCACCAAGGAAGCCGCTAAGCGGGGCATCAAGATCGGTGTGAAGGGCGGCGTGGTCGGTCTCGCGTCCGCTCTGGGCGGCTATGCCGTCTGGTGCGCGATGCCGTGGAGCTAGTCTCCCCGCCGGCTGCGGACGTAATGGGGTAACCGCGCAGAAGCCGGGTGGACGGGCTTATTCGGGCCCGTTCACCCGGCTTTCAGGGGAGGTCGCCCTGCACGACCAGGCGAAGATGCGCGAGGTATTCCTCGAATCGCTCACGGCCGGACTCCGAGAGCCGGACCTGTGTCACCGGCCGCCGCCGCTCGCGAAGTTTCGCGATCTCCACCAGTTCCTCCTTCTCCAGAATGCCCAGCTGCCGCGACAATTCGGCGGCGGACAGGTTCAGAGCCTCGCGCAGATCAGCGAAAGCCACCTGCTGAACATGGCGCAAGGAGCCGAGAATCGCCAAGCGGACGGGGGAGTGCATCACCGTCACGAGCTGCGTGCGTGGGTGTTCGTTCGCCATGCTCAGCGCCTCCACCGCAGCGCAAGGTGGACCAGCAGACCAGCGGTCGGCAGCGCCGCCGCCACCAGCGCCCCTGTCACCGGGGCCGGGCTGTCCCAGAGGATCTTGGACCCCGGGGCGCCGAGCATGACGGTCGCGAAGACCACCGTGGCGTTCTCTGCCGTGGTGTGAGGCCTGCGGCGGGTGGCGCTCAGGTGGAACCAGTACCACCCCATCATCAGGGCCACGGCCGCGATGAGGGTCAGAACGCCCAGCACCGTGGGGGTGTTGTTGGCGCCGGCGATGGCCAATCCGCACAGCAGCACGGCCGCGGAGGCCACCCCCCAGTACGCGCTCGCCGACTCCGGCAGGCTTGTTCAGCTTGGGGGCCCCGTCGATGACCTCCAGCTGGCCGGCTGCGTCAAGCTCTCGCTCCAAGACTGATCCCTCCTGCGGAACGCTTCCTCTCAGTTACGAGATTGGCATCTAGTTTCCAAAATGGCAACGAGGTGAGGCGTCCCCTGGAGAAGCACTGTGCTCGCGCGGCTGAAGGAGGTCGTGCGAGGCCCAGCGGGCCGTTGTGGAGGAAGGCGTCCCCCAGCCGGACGCGCCAGTCGCGGACCTGGTGGCGGGTCAGGCCCGCAAGGTCGGCGAAGAGCAGGGGCGGCGCGGGCACGGGATTCAACCGGGAGCCCGGGGGCACCCTGCTGAGAGCAAAGTTGGTAGGGGCTTGGTCGTAACCGTCACTGGGCTGCCCGGGTCCGAAGCTCACCTGTGACTGCTGGACCGGGCCGGCGGGACGCGGAAGCGAGGGAATTGATGAGGACAGCAGTCCAGGCCCACGCATACCAGTTCTTGGCGTTGAGCCCGGGTGGGAAGAAGACGCCGGACTGGGTCGCGCCTGTAGTGATAGTGGTCGCCGTCATCGGTTTGATCACCATCGGAACACTGTTTCTGCGACGCTCACGACGCTAGCGCCTACGTGCTTGCTCCCGGACGTCAATTCTGGCCCGGGAAGCAAGCACGCCCGCACTGACGACGCGGCGCCGCCGCGGGTAACGCGAGCGCCGCGGGTAACGCGAGTGTGCCGGCACGGGCCGCCTGCCCGCCCTCCTGCCGGGCAGGCCGACGCGCCGACCCGCGGCCACCGGCACGGACCGCCGGTGCCGAGCCAGACAACCGCCGCTGCCCCAGCCCTACTTCGCCCCGCGGCGAACCCGCCGCACCTCGCGGTCGACCGCCCAGGCGTCGGCCACCGGGCCCAGGTGGCCCAGCTTGTCGGGGTTGATCACCGCGCGGATGGTCTGGATCTGTCCGTCGAGTACGTCGAGGGTCAGCGCGTGCAGGACCTTGCCGTCCCGGTCGCGGAAGATCGCGCCGGGCTGGCCGTTGACCTCGTGCGGCTCGAACGTCACGTCGACCCGGGCCATCAGCGGGAAGACGGACGCCAGCAGCCGGGCCACGCTCTCCGTGCCGATGACGGCCCTGGCCAGTTGCGGGGCCCTGCCGCCGCCGTCCCCGACCATCGACACATCGGCGGCGAGCAGCTCCCGCAGGCCGGTGACGTCGCCCTCGCGGAGGGCGTCGAAGAACCGCGCCGCCAGCTCCTCGCGCTCCGCGCGGTCCGCCGCGAACCGCGGCCGTCCCGCTTCCATGTGCCGCCGCGCCCGTACCAGCAACTGCCGGCACGCCGCCTCCGAACGCCCCACCGCCGAGGCGACGTCGTCGAACCCGAAGCCGAACACCTCTCGCAGCACGAACACCGACCGCTCCAGCGGGCTGAGCCGTTCGAGCAGCAGCAGCGCCGCCATCGACACCGAGTCGGCCAGCTCCGCCGAGCGCGCCGGATCCTGGTACGGATCGCTGAGCAGCGGCTCGGGGAACCACGGGCCCACGTACTCCTCCCGCCGCACCCGCGCGGAGCGCAGTACGTCGATCGCGATCCGGGTCACCGTGGTGGAGAGGAACGCCTTGACCGACGCGGGAACGGTGGGCGAGCCGTCGAAGCGCAGCCACGTCTCCTGTACGGCGTCCTCGGCCTCGGCCACGCTGCCCAGGATGCGGTAGGCGATCGAGAACAGGAGCGGCCGCAGCTCCTCGAACTCCTGGACCTTGTTCACGTCGTGTCTCCCTCCAGTCCCCGCCGGTTGCCCGGGGCCTGTGACGGCGCCCCGGGCGGGTGGCTGCTCGAGGCGCCTCAGTGGAACTGCCCGACCTCGTAGTCGCCGCCTTGCAGACGGGCGATGACGTTCATCCGGGTCGCCAGGTTCATGAAGGAGACCAGGAGCACCAGGGCGGTGAGCTGCTCCTCGTCGTAGTGGGAAGCGGCACGTTCCCACGCCTCGTCGCTCACCCCGCCGGCCGCGTCCGCGATCCGGGTCCCCTGCTCCGCCAGCTCCAGCGCGGCCCGCTCGGCCTCGGTGAAGACCTTGGCCTCCCGCCACGCCGCGACCAGGCTCAGGCGCACCGCGGTCTCACCGGCCGCGGCGGCCTCCTTGGTGTGCATGTCGACGCAGACGGCGCAGCCGTTGATCTGGCTCACGCGCAGGGCCACCAGCTCCTGCGTCGCGGCGGGCAGGGCCGACTCCTTGAGCGTCCTGCCCGCCGACATCAGGTACTTGAGGGCCTTTCCGGCCGTCGGGCTGGTGACGTAGTTCAGTCGCGCGTCCATGGTGTGCTCCTCCGTGCTCGACGGTGGTCGTCGGTGGCTCCACACCCGGGACGAGACAGCCCTACGCCCTGTGACACCGGCACGTGTGATCCACGCCACCCCGGCGTCGCGCGCCCGCGGGTGTCACCGGCGAGTGCGCTGCCCGTCCGCCTCCCCGGGCCGACCGGCGCCGAGAAGGACACCTCGCCCTGCGTAGAAGTCGGTGAACCGTGTCCACGGCACCTGTGCGTACTGCTGGGACGTCGCGGGGTAGCCGGAGGGATTGTGGAACACCAAGGAGTCCGCAGTGGCTCCGACCGCCAGGACCAGGTGGCCGCCGGTCCGCGGGGGAGTGGACTGCGGGTGGCGGATGGAGGGGTGGACCGACAGCATCGCGAGCTGTCCTCGGGCGAGGGCCGAGGGGATCTCGTCGACCGCCAGTCGAGGGCGTACCTCGGCGGTCAAGCCGAAGCGCCCCTCGACCCACGAGGCGAACGGCGCGTAGACGAGTCCGTGCAGGCCCTCGTCATGCCTGACGTAGCCGCCCGCCGCCGTGCACTCGGCCGCCAGCTCCATCGCGGAGGGCGCCGGGTGCCCGAAGTGCTCCAGCGCCATCCGCAGACAGGCCATGCCGCACAGCCGCCAGGACCACCACTCGTACTCTTCGGGGCTGCCGGCCCCGTAGGCCGCCCACGCCGGGTCCTCGCGCGCTGCGATCCTCCCGGTCACGATGTCCTCCACGAGATGGGGCGAGGCCCATTGGGCGTGGTAGGGGACCGCGTTCATGGTGCTCACTACGTCGTCCATCCCGCGGATCCTATGCGGCACGCCACGCCGTCGCAGGCCGCCCGCCGAGGGGCAGCGGTCCCGCGTGGCGCTCGTGCCGCTTCACCCCGGCGCCCCGGCCGCGGAAGGGCGCCGAGCGAGGCCCGGGCCGGGCGCGGCGGTCCGGCACCCGGCCCGCGGTGCGACCAGGGCCTGACGGGCGTCGAAAGCCAACAAGGCCTTTACGAGCGTGAGTTGTGACTTTCTCCGCCAGGCGGGACGGTATCTTGTGTGGTGCGGTAACGTCTTCGCCCGATCAGTAGCGAAGCTGAAACAGTTCAGTGAATTAACGGGCACTTGGTGATTGGTACCCTTGGCCGTTCAAGCAAGGCCAACGGGGAAATATCTGTGACAATTGAACCAAGTTCGCCGGACCATCTCTCCACGCTGGTGAAGGGCTGGCGCAGGCGCCTCACGCGGGATCAGGTCCCGGAACTGAGGCGCGGCCATCAGGGCCGGTCAAGGCTGGTCAGCCAGGAGGACATGGCCCAGCTCACCGGCGTCAGTTGTGTCTGGTACGGGAAGTTCGAGCGGGGCGGGGCGGCGCAATACTCGGAGGAGTTCCTGAACCGCGTCTCCTGCGCCCTGAGGCTCAACGAGGCGGAACGCAAACTGCTGTTCCTCCACGCTGTCGGCTGGGAGCCGACGAGCCCGGTGAATTGCCAGGAAACCGGCATCACCGAAGGAGTTCGGCAACTGCTCGAACTCCAGCCGTGGCCCGCCTACATATCCGACACCGCCTGGGACGTCATTCACCAGAACCATGCCTTCAGCGAATGGTTCCCCGACGGGGTCACCGGTCGGAACATCGCCGAGGAAGTGTTCGCCGACGGTGCGGACAGGCGCGTCCAACTCCTGGACTGGGAGCGCGACTGGGCCGGGCCGACGCTGGCCCAGATGCGGCTGGCGCAGGCCCGTCATCCCGAGAACGCCCGTCTGGGCGCCGTTGTCGACGGAATCCTGGGGACCAGCGCGTGCGCACGCCGGCTGTGGCGTGAGCACCGGGTCGTCGAGCACGCGCACGGCGACCGGCGCAGGGTGCTCCTGCCGGGCCAGGAGACACCGACGACGATTGAGATCACCATGACCTCTCCGCTGGGCAACGGGGAGCTGCGGCTGGTCTCACTCGTCCCGGTGCAGCCGCCCGAAGGCGGCAAGTAGCCGCTCCCAAGGCGGCAAGTAGCCGCCCCGAAGGCAACAAGTAGCCGCCCCGAAGAGCGGCTAGTAGTGGACAGCGTCGACCGGTGTCGCCCCTGGGACGGGGCGACACCGGTCGCGAAGGCGGCGCCCCGTCCGTTCACCAGGAGGGGCTCTCCGGGAGTGGTCCGCCGTACCAGCGTTCAATCATCACGCGGGCGATCGACACACCGGACGGCAGCGCCACCACGCCCTCGGTCATCGCCTCCCGCAGCTCACCACGGGAGAACCAGCGTGCCTGGGCGATCTCCTCGCCGTCCACCGTGATCCGTGGATGCGTGGCCGAGGCGAAGAAGCCGAGCATCAGACTCGCGGGGAACGGCCACGCCTGGCTCCCGGCGTACCGGACCGCGTCGGCCCGGACGCCCACTTCCTCCAGCACCTCGCGGCGGACCGCCTGCTCCAGTGACTCGCCCGGGTCCACGAACCCCGCGAGGACCGACCAACGCCCCTCCTCCCACGCCGCGTTGCGGGCCAGCAGACAGCGGTCCTCGGTATCGGTGACCAACATGATCACCGCCGGGTCCGTACGGGGGAAGTGCTCCGTCCGGCAGGACGGGCAGCGCCTCATGTGCCCGCCGAAGGCGACGTCGGTGGCATGAGCGCAACGAGGGCAGAAGGGATGCGTCCGGTGCCAGGCATCCAGGGCGACGGCGTGGACCAGCAGCCCGACGTCCCGGGCCGACAGGAGCGTCCCGGTCTCGCGGAGCCCGGCCTCGCGCGTGCCCATGGTCCGGTAGGGCTTCAGGTCGCGCACCGAGACCGCGAAGTAGTCCACCCCCGTGGTGTCCGTGCCGAGGAAGTACCGCATCCCGTCGGGTGCCGACGAGGACGGCAGCAGGACGATCCCGAGCTGCCCGGCCTCGTCCTCGGCCACCAGGGTGCGGTCCTGGGCCACCAGGACCGCCCGGGTGCTGTCCCGGAGCCAGGCCGCGCTCAACCAGGCCTCGTTCGTGCGGTGCTCCCCGGCGCGGTCCACCGCGGCCCGGGACAGGGCCGGCTCCGGCAACCCGGCGACTGCGGCCCGCACTAGGACCCGCTCCCCGACGTGAGGGCCCCCACGGCGGGTCCGGCCGCCCACGCCGCGGAGGCGGGGCTCTGGCCGGTCACCGGACGGACGTCCGCCACGGCGTACCGCGTGCGCATCGGACCGGCGCCGGCCTCGGCGCCTCGCCCCGCGGGCCGCGTGCGCAGCAGGAACGGAACCGCCTCGGTCGGCGTCGCGGACTCCATGGTGAACACCTCGTACGGGAGCGCCGCCCCGGGGACGGGGAACCCGGTGCCGCTGCCCGTGTCTCCCCGCCCACCACGGCGGGTGAGCGCGGGAAGGACCGGTGGGGACGCGGCGGATGACGCTGGTGAAGCCGCAGTGTGCAGGGACATCGCTTACCTCTCGGAAGGGACGGTGGGGGTCCGGCCGGAGCCGTGCGCGCCCCATGGGCCACGCCGTGGATCCGAAGGCGACGCGGACGCCTCGGCCCACCGGGAAGCCGGGGACCGCCGTGAGGCCGCCGGTGCGGCCGAGGGCCGCGAGGCGCTCGCAGGACCCGCCGCCGGTGTCCGCCGACGGGCGGTTTCGGGCCGCACCGACGGCGTCCGCCGGTGGCCGGCGACGGCCGCGGAGCCCTCCGGCCGGCCGGTCGCGGCCAGTGACCGCAGGACACGGTCGGCACTGGCCGGGTTCAGTGCCATCGGAACGTCCTGGAGGACCGCCAGCCGCATCAGGGCCTGGACGTCCGGACTGTGCGGATGCAGTCCCATCGGGTCCCAGAAGAAGATCATCAGATCCACCCGGCGATCGACGATCATGGCGCCGATCTGCTGGTCCCCGCCGAGCGGCCCGCTGGCCACCTGCTGGACGGCCAGGCCGAACCGCTCGGTCAGCAAGGCTCCCGTGGACTCGGTCGCCACCAGCTCGTGCCGGGCGAGTTCGCCGTACTGGCGGCCGACCCAGTCGACCATCGTCGTCTTCATGCCGTCATGTGCGATCAGTGCGATGCGCATGTCACTTCCCCCCGTAGTGCGGTCGGCGCTGTGCGCCGCGACCGTGTGCGCGTCCCGTGCCCTCAGGCTCCGGGCGCGAGGCCGCCGTGTTCGTCATTCCTCCGCGCGGTGTGGCGCCCACTGGCTACACCGCGTAGCCGTACGCGTCGGGCCAGCCCGGCTCAGCGCCGAGCTTGGCCGCGGCGTACCGCGGCCAGTACGGGTTGCGCAGCAGTTCCCGGCCGAGCAGGACGACGTCGGCCCTGCCCCGCTCCAGGATCTCCTCGGCCTGCCACGGCTCGGTGATCTTGCCTACCGCGCCGACCGGCATGGCGGTCTCGTTGCGCACCTGCTCCGCCAGCGGGACCTGGTAGCCGGGGCCGACCGGGATCCGGGCGTCCGGGGCGATGCCGCCGGTGGACACGTCGAGCAGGTCGATGCCGTGCTCCATCAGCCGGCTCGCCAGCCGTACGGTGTCCTCTCCGGTCCAGCCCTCACGGGCGTCCCGGGTGTCCTCGCTCAGCCAGTCGGTGGCCGACGTGCGGAAGAACATCGGGAGGTCGTCCGGCCAGACCTCGCCCACCGCGTCCACGACCTCCAGGGCGAGCCGGATGCGGTTCTCGAAGGAGCCGCCGTAGGCGTCCGTCCGCTTGTTGCTGTAAGGGGAGAGGAACGAGTTGATCAGGAAGCCGTGTGCCCCGTGCACCTCGACGGCCTGGAAACCGGCGCGCAGCGCCCGCCTTGCGGCGTCCGCGAAGTCCTTCACGACGCCCGCTATCTCACGGGTCGTCAGCTCGGTCGGCGTCGGGTAGTCGCCGAACGGCACCGCGCTCGGCCCCACCGTCTGCCAGCCGCCGTCGGCCGGGGCGACCGGCTTCCCGCCGCGGAAGGGCGCCGCCGTCGACGCCTTGCGCCCGGCGTGCGCGAGCTGGATCGCCGGAACGGTGCCGTGCTCCAGCAGTGAGTCGTTGATCTTCCGGAACGCCTCCTGCTGGCGGTCGTTCCACAGCCCGAGGCAGCCGGGGCTGATCCGGCCCTCCGGGTTGACCGCGGTGGCCTCGACCAGGATCAGGCCGACCCCGCCCACCGCGCGCGTGGCCAGGTGCGTGGCGTGCCAGTCGTGGGGGACGCCCACGTCGGGACCGCTGTGGGCCGCCGAGTACTGGCACATGGGCGCCATCCACACACGGTTGGGGATGGTCAGGTTGCGAAGTCGGATGGGCTCGAAGAGCTTGCTCATGTAGGGCTTCCTTGGAGTGTGCGGGAGATCGGTAGGTGACCGGTCCGGGGTTCAGTGCCCCATGCCGAGGCCGCCGTCGACGGGGATGACCGCGCCGGTGATGTAGGCGGCTTCCGGTGAGGCGACGAACCGTACGACCGGGGCGATCTCATCCGGCTGCGCCATCCGCCGCAGCGGTACGTGCGCGCAGACCTCGTCCCTGCGCTCCTGGGAGAGGGCGGCTGTCATGTCCGTCGCCACGATGCCCGGTGCCACGATGTTCACCGTGATGCCCCGACTGCCCAACTCCCGCGCCAGCGAACGGCCGAAGCCGACGAGGCCCGCCTTGGCCGCCGCGTAGTTGCACTGGCCCGCCTCCCCCGAGAGGCCGACCACCGACGAGATCAGCACGATCCGCCCGGACCTGAGCCTCAACATGCCTCGGGAGGCGCGCTTGACGACCCGGAAGACTCCGCCGAGGTTGGTGTCGAGCACGGCGCCGAAGTCGTCCTCGGACATCCTGAGCAGCAGGCTGTCCCGGGTGATCCCGGCATTGGCCACCACCACCTCGACCGGCCCGTGCTCCGCCTCCACCTCGGTGAAGGCGCGTTCCACGTCCGTCCCCGAGGTCACGTCGCAGCGGACTCCGAGGAAACCCTCCGGGGGCTCGCCCGAACGGTAGGTGACGGCGACCCGGTCACCGGCCGCGGCGAGTTCCCGGGCGATCGACAGCCCGATACCACGATTCCCGCCAGTGACGAGAACTGAGCGTCCCACAGCTTTCTCCTTGCTGTCGCGCACGGCAGTCATCCATGTGGATGACTCCCCCGCCGGCGCCGACAGGTCGGAGAGTAGAGACAAAGGGTCACAACTCGCACTTTCGGAAGTCCTGGTTGCTCACCGGGCCTGGTAGAAGTTCCTGCGGATCACTACACACCCGACCAAAGGAACAGCGCTATGAAGTTCTGGCTCGTCGCAGGCGGCGCCGGTTACATCGGCGGACACGTCGTGAAGGCGATGCACGACGCCGGAGAGCGTGTGCTGGTGGTGGACGACCTGTCCACCGGAGCCCGGTCCAACGTGCCCGAGGGAGTTCCCCTCGTCATCGCCGACGTCCGCGACGAGCAGGCCCTGGACGGCGTCTTCCGGGAGTACCGGGTGGAAGGCGTCGTGAACCTGGTCGCCCGGACCCAGGTCGGCGAATCCGTCGAGCGCCCCCTGGCGCACTACCACCAGAACGTCGAGGGCTTCCGCGTCCTGCTGTCCGCGATGAACACCGCCGGCGTGCGGAAGCTGGTGTACTCCTCCAGCGCCTCCGTCTACGGGATGCCGGACGTGGACCTGGTCACCGAGGAGACCCCGTGCGCGCCGATGAGCCCGTACGGCCAGACCAAGCTCATCGGCGAGTGGCTCGGCACGGCGGCCCACCAGGCGCACGGCGTGGACGTGATCAACCTGCGCTACTTCAACGTCGCCGGGGCCGCCGCCCCGGCCATGGCCGACAAGCGCGTCCTGAACCTCGTCCCGATGGTCTTCGAGAGGCTCACCGCCGGTGAGGCGCCCCGCATATTCGGCGACGACTACGCCACGCCGGACGGTACCTGCGTACGCGACTACATCCACGTCGCCGACATCGCCTCCGCGCACCTGGCCGCCACCCGCTACCTGCGGCGGCACGACGGCGTGGCGCACACCTTCAACGTGGGCCGCGGCGAGGGCCTTTCGGTGCGGGAGCTGATCGAGGTCATCACCACGGTGACCGGCCACGGGACCGAGCCGGTCGTGACCGGCCGGCGCCCGGGAGACCCGGCGAAGGTCGTCGCGGACGCCACTCCCATCAAGCGGCATCTGGGCTGGACCGCCCGCCACAGCGTGACCGACATGGTCTCCTCCGCCTGGGAGGGCTGGTGCCTGCGCCACCCCGAGGCGCGCAGGACCGTCTGAGCGGCTTCCGGCCCCCCCCGGGGGCACGCCATCTCGTCGCGGCGCGCGGCCCGGGCCCGCGCTACTGCCGGTAGCCGCTCAGGAAGCGGCCGATGCGGCTGATCGCCGCGTCCAGGTCGTCGGCGTACGGGAGCGTGAGGATGCGGAAGTGGTCCGGGCGCGGCCAGTTGAAGCCGGTGCCCTGGACGACCTGGATCTTCTCCTGGAGGAGGAGGTCGAGCACGAACCTCTCGTCGTCGTGGATGGCGTGCACCTCGGGGTCGAGGCGCGCGAAGGCGTACAGGGCGCCCTTCGGCTTCACGCACGACACCCCGGGGATCTCGTTGAGCTTCTGCCAGGCTCGGTCGCGCTGCTCGCGCAGGCGGCCGCCGGGCGCGGTCAGCTCGTGGATGGACTGGCGGCCGCCGAGTGCGGCCTGGATGGCGTACTGGGCGGGCGCGTTGGCGCACAGCCGCATGGAGGCCAGCATCGTCAGGCCCTCCAGATAGTCCTTCGCGTGCTGCTTCGGGCCGGTCACGACCAGCCAGCCGGAGCGGAAGCCCGCCACCCGGTACGTCTTCGACAGGCCGCAGAAGGTGAGCACCACCAGGTCGGGGGCGAGGGCGGCGACGCCGTGGTGCACCGCGTCGTCGTACAGGATCTGGTCGTAGATCTCGTCGGCGAACACCATCAGGCCGTGGCGGCGCGCCAGGTCGAGCATGCCCACCAGGACCTCGCGCGGGTACACCGCGCCCGTGGGGTTGTTCGGGTTGATGATGACCAGGGCCTTGGTGCGGTCCGTGATCTTCGAGGCCAGGTCGTCGAGGTCGGGGTACCAGTCCGCCTGCTCGTCGCACAGGTAGTGCACGGCCCTGCCTCCGGAGAGGGTGGTCACGGCCGTCCAGAGGGGGAAGTCCGGCGCGGGGATGAGGATTTCGTCGCCGTCCTCCAGGAGCGCCTGTACGGCCATCGTGACCAGCTCCGACACGCCGTTGCCGAGGAAGACGTCGTCCACGGAGAGGTCCTCGACGCCGAGCGCCTCGTAGCGCTGCACCACCGCGCGGCGCGCGGACAGGACGCCGCGCGAGTCGGTGTAGCCGTGCGCGCGGGGCAGCATCCGGATCATGTCCTGGACGATCTCCTCGGGCGCCTCGAAGCCGAACAGCGCGGGGTTCCCGGTGTTCAGGCGCAGCACGCTGTGGCCCGCCTCCTCCAGGGCGTTGGCGTGCTCGATGACCGGGCCCCGGATCTCGTAACAGACCTCGCTGAGCTTGCTGGACTGCCGGAACTCCATGCGTGTGCCTCCCGTGGCGAGCGATACTTGGTTTTACCAAGCTGGAGCTTGGAAAGTCCAACATCATGTCTAGACTGCGGCGTATGCCACCTCGACCGCGCCGTAGCTACGACCAGTTCTGCGCCGCCGCCCGTGCCCTCGACGCCGTCGGCGACCGCTGGACCCTGCTGATCGTCCGCGAACTGCTCGTCGGTCCGCGCCGCTACACCGATCTGCACGCCGATCTGCCGGGGGTGAGCACCGATGTGCTCGCCTCCCGGCTGAAGGACATGGAGCAGGCGGGGCTCGCGACGCGCCGCCGCCTGCCGCCGCCCGCCTCCGCGTACGTCTACGAACTCACCGGGCGGGGCCGCGAGCTGCTGCCCGTGCTGCGGGCGCTCGCCGCGTGGGGCGCGCCCGGGCTCGCCGAGCGCCGGGCCACCGACGCGGTACGGGCGCACTGGTTCGCTCTGCCGCTGCTGGATGCCCTGGGCTCGGAGGCGGGGCTGGTGGAAGTGCGGCTGGAGGAGGGCGACTTCCATGTGCGGATCGGGGACGACGGCGAGGTCTCGTACGGGGACGGGCCCGCGCCCGGCGAGCCGGATGCCCGGGTGACGCTGGACGCGGGGACGGCGGTCGAGCTGGTGCGGGGGGTTTTGAGTGTGGCCGAGGGGATGCGGGGCGGGCGGGTCGCCGTGACGGGGGAGGGGGCCTTGGCCAAGGCCTTGCGGGAGGGGTAGGGGTGGGCCGGGGGCCTCGCGGGGGCACCCCAGGCCCCCCCCGTCCCGAAACCAAGGGGCTGCGCCCCCGGGCCCCCCGTCGCGCTGCGCGCTCGTCCTCACACGCCGGACGGGCTTTTTCTGGTCAGGCTGTAGCCGCCCACGCCCGCCAGCGCCGCAAGGACGCCGCCGATGCCCGTCCACACCCAGCGGTCCGTCCACCAGCCCGAGGACCAGCCGTCCTCGGGCTCGGTGTCGTCGTCGGGGCGGGTGCCCGGCACCATGGGGGCGCCCAGGGTGCCGTCCACCGCCGCCGCGCCGCCGACGTCCTTCGACGTGGCCCTCACCTCGGCGGTGACCGGCTGCCCCAGGTCGGCGGTGCGCAGACCGGTCGCCGTCAGGCGTACGTAGTACGTGCCCGGCAGCGGGTCGTTGGCCCACGGCTCGGACCAGGCGCGCACCGTGCGCAGCCTGCAGGCCAGCTCGACCGAGGACGCGGTGCCCGCCGTTCGTGCCTGCATGCCGTATATGCAGGCCTGGCGGCGGCGCAGGCCGTCGTACACGTCGATCCGCCACTTTGCGCCGGTGCCGCGCGCCGACTTGGGCAGCTTCACGGTCGCTTCGACCCGGGGGCGCTGCCCGGCGTCCGCCGGGAAGGACCAGTAGAGGTAGTCGCCCGTCGACGCGGTCGCCGTGCCCTTCCGCCCCTGCTCGATCGCCGTCGCCGTACGGAAGGACGTGCCCGCGTCGGCGCGGCCCTTGTCGCCGTCACCCGGGGCGGCGAACGCCGCGCCCGAGCCGAGCAGCGTGGTGAGGCCGAGCAGCCCGGCCGCGGTCAGCAGCCGTTTCGTACGCAGTCGTTTCGTACGCATCAGTTCGTCCTCCAGACGGCGACCCGCCAGCGCGAGATCCAGCCCCACAGCAGACCGCCCACGAAGCCGGTGAGCACCAGCGCGCCCAGCAGCCACCAGCCGCGTCCCAGGCCGAACGCGGCCACGTCGGAGGAGCCGTCCGGCGCGTCCACGACGTCCACGGCCAGCTCGACGGGCAGACCCGGCTTGCCCTTCGCGGCGGCGCCGGAGGCCGCGGAGAAGGAGTGCGACACCTGGAGGCAGACGGTCTCCTTCTCGGTGTCGTCGTCATCGGAGCCGTCGTCCGGCTTGGGGTAGCGCAGCCCGGTGGAGAGGACGTCGGTGCGCCCGTCGCCCGCCTCCGAGCCGCGTACGATCTCCCGGTCGTGGCGCGTGACGGCCCGCAGCAGGACGCCGTAGTCGTTGTTCACGGCCCGGTCGGCCGCGACGCTCACCGAGGCGCGCAGCTCCTTGCCCGGCGCGACGTCCACGCGGTACCAGCGGTGCTGCCCGAACCCCGCGCGGTCGCTGTACAGGCCCGGCTTCAGCTCGGGGGCCGCGGAGCACCGGTCGGCGCCCTCGACGGCCACGGGGTTGACGACCGGGTCGGCCGCGCGGTCCACGAGCTGGCCGACGCGGTCGGTGAGTTCGTCGGTGTGGCGGATGGACGTGTACGTGCCGCCCGTGGCCTCCGCGATGCAGCTCAACTGCGCGCGCATCTTGGTGTTCGGGACCAGGCCGAGGGTGTCGACGGTGAGGTTGACGCCCTTGGCGGCGATCTCCCGCGCCACCTCGCACGGGTCGAGCGGCTGGCAGGTGTCCTCGCCGTCGCTGATGAGGACGCTGCGGCGCGAGCCCTCGCCGCCCTCCAGGTCGTCGGCGGCCTTCAGCAGGGCCGGGCCGATCGGCGTCCAGCCGGTGGGCGCGAGCGTGGCCACCGCGGTCTTGGCGTCCCGCCGGTCGAGCGGGCCCACCGGGTAGAGCTGCTCGGTGTCCTTGCAGCCGGTCCTGCGGTCGTCGCCGCGGTAGTTGGCGCCGAGCGTGCGGATGCCGAGCTCGACGTCCTCGGGGGTGGCGTCGAGCACCTCGTTGAACGCCTGCTTCGCCGCGGCCATGCGGCTCTTGCCGTCGATGTCGCGGGCCCGCATCGAGCCGCTCACGTCGAGGACGAGTTCGACCTTGGGCGTCGCCCCGTCGTCGTCCGGTTCGTCCGCCGCGTACGCGGCCGTGGGCGCGAGCCCCGTGCTCAGGGCCGCGAACAGGGCGCAGACGCCCGCCGCGAGCCGTTTTCTGGTGATCATCAGCGGATCTTATGGATCAAGGTCGGTCCGCTCCAAAAATGCCGCCGCGGTGCCCGGGCGGGGTGGCCGCCGCGCGCACCGTCCCCCTGCCCCGTGTCGGCCGCCCCCCGCCCCGTGTCGGCCGCTCCCTGCCCCGTGTCGGCCGCTCCCTGCCCCGTGTGGGCTGCCGTGATCCGTGGAACACGTCCCCTGTCGTCGCGGGAACCGAGCAGGCCCGGCCCGAGGAGGTCGTGTGTCACACCCCATGGACATGGATGCCGTGTACGCCCGGATCCGGCGGGAGGTCGCCGCCCGCGCCGAGCGGCTGTGGGACGTGGGCCTCGCGCTGCACGGCGACCCGGAGACCGCCTACGAGGAGCACCGCGCCGCCCGGCTGCTGGCGGACGAGCTGGAGAGCGAGGGGTTCCTGGTGGAGCGGGGCGCCGCGGGGCTGCCGACCGCCTTCGTCGCCCGCGCGGGCACCGGTGCCGCGCCCGCCGGGGGCCCGCGCGTCGCCCTGCTGATGGAGTACGACGCGCTGCCGGAGCTGGGGCACGCCTGCGGGCACAACCTGATCGCGGCGGCGGGCCTCGGGGCGGCCCTCGCCGCGCGGGCCGCGCTCGGCGGCGCCGGCGGGACCCTGCTGGCCGTCGGGACCCCGGCGGAGGAGCGCGGCGGCGGCAAGGTCGCCCAGGTCGAGGCGGGCCTGTTCGACGGGGTGGACGCGGCGCTGATGTTCCACCCGGGCGTGTACGACTGGTCGTGGGCGCCCCTGACGGCGAGCGCGCAGGTACGCATCGGCTTCCACGGCAGGGCCGCGCACCCGACGGGCAACCCCACGGAAGGCGTCGACGCGCTGGGGGCACTCATCCAGCTCTTCAACACGCTCGGGGTCCTGGACCGGCGGCTGCCCGCGGGGTCGCACATCCAGGGCATCGTCACGGACGGGGGCCGGGCGACGAACATCGTCCCCGAGTACGCGGAAGGGCTCTTCGGGCTGCGCGGCGCGACCGCGTCGGCGCTGGCGGACCTGGTGGAGGAGCTGCGCTCGTGCGCCCACGGCGTCGCGCTGGCCACCGGGACGAAGGCGGAGGTCGCCGAAGTGGCCGCCCGGTACGAGCACTTCCGCGACAACGACGTGCTCTCCGGGCTGTTCGCCGGGCACCTGGAGAAGGCGGGCATCCGGCTGTCGGAGCCCGAGCCGGGGGTCTACCTGGGGTCCTCGGACATCGGCAACGTCAGCACGCGGGTGCCGGCGATCCATCCGTTCGTCGCCATCATGGGGTCGGACGGCTCGGACCACACCCCTGAGTTCGCCCGGGCGGCCGCCGGGCCCCGGGGGCGCGAGGTCATGCTGGCGGCGGCGTACGCGCTGGCGAGCACCGCGGCCGACGTCCTGCTCCGCACGGAGGTGACCGAGCGGGCCTGGGCCTGCCACCGGCGGAAGGCCGCGGCCGGGCGGTGACGGACGAATGGGGCCGGGCAGTGACGGAAGGCCGCGGCCGGACGGTGACCGGCGGGCGCGGTGGCGGGGAGCCCTCGTTCCCGCACGCGGAAGAACCGCGGCCCGGCCCCCCCCGGGGGGGCGGGGGGGGCGGGGGGGGGGTTTGGGGGGGGGCCGGGGGGGGAGGGCGGGAGCGGGGGGGGGGGCGCCGCGG
>NZ_JASCXL010000099.1:0-34667 GCF_030010595.1 Streptomyces sp. CC224B
GGCCAGAAGCGCGTGCGCCGACCACGGATGCCACCGCGTCTACACCGACTCGAAGATCATTGCGGGACAAGCCTTAGCCGCTTGCTGATGTGCTGCAACTACGGACCGCTCCGTTATCTATGGGTAGGTTGCTGACTGGTGGGGCCCCAGCCCTCCCGTACCGGGGCCCGTTACTTGGACCCCGCCCTCTGCACCTGGCCCTACGGGGGCCGGGGAGAACCGCGGCGCAGAGAGCGGAGCCCGGCCGCCCGGGTGTGCACCGCCGTCGGCACACAGCCGAGCGGGGCTCAGTGATGTGCCGGCGCAGGCACGCCCTGTAGATGGAGCGGCACCCTCATCCCTCGCTCAGCGGCGGAGAGCGCCCGCTCGATCCGTTGCTGCTCGCAGGCAAGCGTGTAATCCCCGAGTTCGTATCGGTGGAGCCATGTGAGAACCCAGCCTTCCGGGGGGTTGCTCACCGCTACGTTGGTCTCGCTGGGAAGGACGGTGCCCGCGTGGACGACGACGATGAGATGCGCGGCCCACTCCTTGGCGCCGCCCGCAGGAACCTGGTCGATGAGGACGACGTCTGAGACCTGCCGTGACAGGCCGGTCAACTCCTTCAGGCAGCGCAAGGCGGTTTCAGCGATGGATTCGCCTTCCCCCACTGCGCTGCCGGGAAGGTGCCACCCCGCCGACTTGACGTGTCGGACAGTGAGGAAGCGACCGGACCGGTCGTGTAGCAGAAGATCGACCACCAGGATGGTGCGTGCCGGACTGCTGTCCGTGGACATGTCTTCTCCGTGTTCGATGTGGGTCAGGGGCGGAGGTAGGCAAGGACGAGGAGCGCCAGGCCGCTGACGATGCAGCAGGCGCCAAGGACCGCGACGCAGCCGTGGGGCTCGGAGCTGTAGGAGCGCGTCATCGGCCGGTCCTCACAGCTCGAACGCGCTGAGGTCGAGCTGAGCGGCTGCGGCCAGCTCGTTGACGGAGACAGCCGGACTCAGGTTTTCGCGCTCGGCGTCCCAGGCGATGCCGTCACGGGACCGGAGCTGAACGAAGGGCCCTTCGGCGTCCGCGACTTTGCCCACTGACCGCTTGGCCGCGTCGTAGACCATCTGCCCCGCCTGCACCCAGGCGTCTCCCTTGGCTTCTTCTGCGCTGCTGATCTGCATGTTCTGGACCGTCCTCGGGGAGTAGTCGACTCCTGGCGGCCAGTCAACGACCGATGCTGTTTCGGGGACAGGTGGAACCTCAGATGTAGTCAGCGCAGCACCCCGGTGATTTTTACCTTTGGGCTGCCATCCCGAGGTGGCATAGCGCTACCTTCGTGGGGTGTACTCGAACGTCAAGCTAGAGAGACGCATGTCTCAACTTGGCTACAGGCAGGCCGAGTTGGCGCGGGCTGTCAACGCCGAGACCGAAAGGCTGACTGGCCGACCCGGGTCCCTTACTGACGCAGATATCCGCCGATGGTTGAGGGGTGACACGAAGTGGCCTCAGGATCGAATCCGGCTTTGCGTCGAGAAGGTTCTTCAATGTTCCGCGGAAGACCTGGGATTCATCCGCAGAGCCAAGAAGAGCCCTTCACCGTCCGAGGAGGAGGACGTGCGCCGTCGTAAGTTCCTCACTGCCACGGGCGGCACAGCTCTGGCCATAGCAGCCCCCTCCTGCAAGCGGCTGGGCTTGAGCGACGTAGATCGTTTCCACCAGGAGTACATCCGCATCCTGGAAGACGACTGGCGTGTCGGAGGCCTTCGGAAGGTTGAAAACCACGCTGCGGAGCTGGCTTTGCGCATCTGCTCCGCCCTGTCGGCCGGAACCGCGTCGACCGAGGTTCGCAAGAGGCTGCACCGGCTCGCTTCGGACGCCACCAGCTCAGCAGCCTTCGCAGCGATCGACGCCAAGTCCCACAAGCGGGCTCGAATGCATCTGGAGAAGGCTGTCACTTTCGCTGGATTATCGGGAGACAGCGAGACCCAGTACCACGTATGGAACCACCTGGCTATGACCGCTTGCCAGCACGAGGAATTTTCGGAGAGCGCAGCCGCCGCAGACGTGATGAAATCTATGGCGATTGCAAGGCGTGACCCTGTCTACGCATCCCTCGGACACATGCGCAAAGCCCGCTCCTTGGCGAAGATGGGCCACTCTAGCGAAACTCTTTGCGCCCTGAGGGCTGCCGAAAAATCCTTCGACAGGGCTGATATAAGGTCCCGACCCGCCTGGATCAGCTTTTACGATCATAGTGAGATGCTTGGGCTCACCGCAGGCATCTGGTTCGCGCTGGGGCAGTATGAACGAGCTGAGTATTTCTTCCATCAAACGCTCAGCGGAATTCGTCCAGAGATGATCCGAAACCGAGCCCTGTACACGACACACTTAGCGCTCTCTCAAGCACGACAGGGGGAGCTGGAGCTTGCTTGCTTCACAAGCTCGAAGGCTTACGATTCGCTGCCGCCGGGGTCTGGCTCTAAGCGAACCACTGACATGCTGGTGAAGGTGAGGCAAGTTCTCATCTCTTCCGGCTCCAGGTCTCCAGAAGTAACTGAGTGGATTGAGAGGTCTCGGCAATGGACCTGAAGCGCTACACGCGCGAGGACGCGCGCGATATACGCACCCTGCTCCTGGATATTCATGACGAGTGTTACGCGGACGAGGAGGGCGGATTCCACTCCAGGGAGCGATTTTCCGAATTCGTCGACGCCTGGTCCGCCAAAGACACTTGGGTGTGTGTGATCGGCTATGACGGTGGCGAACCCGTGGGCTACGCCTACGGAGCTTCGTTCGGTCCTGGCGGGTGGTGGCGTGGCGTGGACGCTCCCGAGTGGTTGACAGAAGATACGAGAGTCTTCGCCCTGTCTGAGCTGATGGTGGTCCCTCGATGGCGGAAGACAGGCGCCTCGGAAAAGATCCATGACGCGCTTTTTATGGGGCGCGACACCCATGCCGTCACCCTTTTTGTCGATACCGCGCACCCGAAAGTCGTCGCCCTGTATGAACGTTGGGGTTACTACAAGACCAATGAGTCGAGGCCGTTCGACGACGCGCCCCTCTATGCAGTGATGGTGAAGGAGCTGAGGCGGCTCTAGGTGGCCCCGTACTCGTGTGGACGGCCCCGCCATTCGACCCATCGGGGGTCGCCCAGCAGGCTCTCGGCGTCCGGCAGGGCTACCCGTCGCAGGAACTCCGCGACGTCCCTGTCGCTGTGCGCCAAGCTCAGGATTCCACCGCGGACCGTGACCCGTCGTCCGTCGGACGGCGACGGGCGACTATCGGCGCGTCCGTACGACCACCATGCGACCCGGGGAGCCGTTCGCGACAGCATCGAGGGCCTACCGATCGCCACACGTCACCGAGAAGCACCCAGAAACGGTTACTGACAGTGAATAAGCCGGACGTTCGCCGGACGGTGAAGAGGGGCCCTGACCAGGCGTAACGCTTGGTCGGGGCCCCTCTTCGGTGACCGACGGACGAGTCGGGCTGTACGCCGGGTTCTGTCCATGGGTGTGCCCTCGCGGTCGGGCGGGGGCACGGGGCGCGAGGGCGCCGGAGTGTGGGGCGCCCGGGGTGGAGGGCGGGGGCCCGGGGCGTCGGGGGTGCCTGGGGTCAGAAGGCGAAGACCTTGCCCTTGCCCAGGTTCAGCGCGCACGGGTTGGCGAAGGTGTGCTCGTAGGAGACCCGGCGGCCCTCCCAGACGCCTTCGGCGGTGACGACGACCGGGTTCCACTCCTTGGTGCAGGGGCGGTCGGACGGCTTCTTCGTCACCTTGTCGAACGCGCCGCCGACCGAGCGCAGTTGCGCGCAGGCCGCCTCCGCGTCCGGGTGGCTGCCGACGCCGCCCGAGGAACAGCCGAGCGTCACCGCGCGTTGGACGGAGGCGGTCTCGGCCTTCTCGCCGTAGCCGATGGTGAGCACCAGCTCGGAGGGCGCGTAGCCGCGTGCCCCGGCGGGCTCCGGCGCGGGGCCGGCCGCGGCCGAGGCGCTCAGGCCGCCGAGCGCGAGGGCGGCGCCCAGCGCGATCCCACCAGTGATGTACCGCATTGCGAACACTCCCTTGCTTGACGTCTCACATAACGAACGAACCTGTCATCGAGTCTTGCTCAGGGCGCCTGCGAAAGCACATGGGGCGCTGACTTTCAGTCGTTGGTTGAGAACGGTGTGTAGTGGCGTGAAGTAGTGTGCCGCAGCGGCGGGGTGAGGCGCGGGACATCCCCTGCGACCGGCGGGAAAGGGCGGAGGGGGTGGAATGCTCCCGAACGCCGGAAAGCGGGGCTCGTGGCCGCATATGGGGGGTGTGTACCGCGCGCCGCGCTCCCGGGGCGCACCGGGAATGGCCGACGGGCGCTCGTCGGACCGGGCCGCGCCGCGTGCGGGCGTCCTGGGGCCCGACCCGACCTGAGGCCGCGCCGCGTGCGGGCGTCCCGGGGTCCGGCCCGAGGTCGCGCCGCGTGCGGGCGTCCCGGGCCCGCCCGACCCGAGGCCGCGCCGCGCGCGGACGCCCGGATCCCCGGAAGTCCGGGCGGCCGGAAACCGGGGCCGCGCACCGGAGGGAGGTCTGCCCCCGGCCCCCGGCCCGGCCCCCGGTCAGCGCTTCGGCCAGTACCAGAGCGGCTCGTCCAGAGGGCCCTGGCGGCCCGCTACGTGGGTCCGGCCCGCCTCCTTGAGCAGCTCCACGGAGTTCACGTCCGTGCGGCGCCGGCGCGCCTCCCCGGCGATCGCGTCCGCGAGCTCCCGCGCGTGGGTGACAAGGACGATCTGGGTGTGCTCGGCGGCGGTCAGGACCAGCTCCGCCAGGGGGCGCAGCAGGTCGGGGTGGAGGCTGGCCTCCGGCTCGTTCAGGACGAGCAGCGCGGGCGGCCGGGGCGTCAGGAGCGCGGCGGCCCACAGCAGGTAGCGCAGGGTGCCGTCGGACAGCTCGGCCGGGCCGAGCGGGCGCCGCAGGCCCCGCTGGTGCAACTGGATCTCGAACCGCCCGCCGGTGTCGGCGATCCGCACCCGGCTGCCCGGGAAGGCGGCGGCCACGGCCGCGTCCAGGGCCTCGTCGTCCCCGGTCTCGCGGATGGTCTGGAGCGCGGCGGCGAGGTCGGCGCCGTCGTGGGCGAGCACCGGGGTGCGGGTGCCCGCGCGGGCCGCGCGGGCCGGGGCGTCGGCGTCCGTGCGGACGTGGTCGTAGAACCGCCAGGAGCGGATCAGCTCGCGCAGCCGCAGCAGATCGGGCGCGAGCCGCGGGTCGGCGTACTCGCTCAGGACGCTGTCGTACGGCCGGATGCCCTGGGAGCGGTGCCAGCCGCCGTCGGCCGTACGCGTGCGCACGGCCGGGCCCGCACGGTCGCAGAGCAGCGCGGCCGGGCGCAGCACCGGGCCCGCCCAGGTGCACTCGCGCTTGATCTCCGGGTCGAGGGCGAACAGCGACGGGGCGCCGCCCGGCTGCGCCCCGCTCGACTGCGGGAGGCCGAAGTCCACGGCGTAGCCGAACTCGTCGCCCGCGAACCCCAGCCGCAGGGCGGCGGGCCCCTCCTTCCGCTCGCCCGCCCACAGGGCCGAGGGGAGGCCGCCCTCGCGGGCCAGCGCGGCCACGGCGCCTCCCCGGGCGGAGTCCGCGAGGAGCCGCAGGGCCCGGTACAGGCTGGACTTTCCGGTGCCGTTCGCTCCTGTGATGACATTGAGCCGGTCCAGGGGGACGACCAGGGTGCGGAGCGAGCGGTAGTTCTCTACGGCGAGCGTGCGGATCATGGGCTCAGGGTCGCAGGCGGGTCTGACACCGGAGCCCCCTTGCGCTCGCGCTCCGCGGCTCGTCCTCAGAGTCCTCAGAGTCCTCAGACGCCGGACGGGCTTGCGGCCCCGCGGTCGGCCCGTCGCCGCAGCTTCGGCGCCAGGAGCGTCACCGCCGCCCCGGCCACCGCCCAGGCCGAGAGGACCAGGAGCGGGCCCGTGACCGCGTTGCCCTCGAAGTACGCGATCGAGCGGGCCACCCAGGTGCCGGCGCCGGGCGGCAGGGCCGGGCCGATGGCCTCCCAGAACGGTGGCAGCATCGGCAGCGGGAAGGCGCCGCCGGCGCTCGGGTTGCCGGCCACCACGATGAGCAGGACCGCCAGCCCGATGCCGACGATGCCGGTGAGCTCCTCCAGGGCCAGGGTGATCGCGCCCACCGCGAAGGTGAGCAGGGCGCCGAGACCCCACAGGCCCATGATCGAACCGGGCAGGGCGTCGAGGATCGGGCCGACGATGACCGCGCCGCCGAGGCCGCCGGCGATCGCCAGCAGGGCCATGGCGCCGAGCCGGATCGCCGCGCGCTGCGGGGTGGCGGCCTTGGCGCCCGCGCTGATCGACATGATCGACGCGCACAGGTAGCCGCCGACGCACCAGCCGACGACCAGGTAGAAGGACGACAGGCCGTTGAAGTCCTGCGGCGAGGCCGGGGCCACGTCGACCGTCTTCACCGTCCGCTTCTGGCCGCCTCCGCCTCCGCCCGCGTCCTCGGCCTTCGTGGCGATCGTCTCCAGGGCGTTGGCGAGCGCCTTGCCGCCGCCGGAGGCGACCAGCAGGGTGTCGGTCGTCCCCCGGGGGTCGACGACCAGGGCCCCGTCGATCTCCCGGTCCATGATCTGGCGGCGGGCCTCGGCCTCGTCCTCGACCACGCGCGGGTCCAGGGGTTTGCCGGGCAGCCGTGCCAGCTCCTCCTTGGTCCGCTCGGCCGCCTCCTTGGGGGCGACGACCCCGAAGGCCACGTCCGTCGGTTTCGGGTGGTGCAGCGCGCCCACGTAGGAGGCGATGAACAGCAACTGGAGGACCAGGACACCCAGGACGAGCAGGGCTGCTCGCGGGGTGACGGCGCTCTTCAACTCGTCGGCGAAGGTCATGCCCCCACGCTCCGAGGCGCGGGGAGCGCCCGCAGGCGGGGCGGGGCCGAATGGCTGACGGGCCGCGCGGCCGGGGCCCGGCGCACGCGTCCGCGCGCCGCGCGCGGGCACACGGAAGGACGCGATCCGCACGCCGCGCGGGCACACGGAGGACGCGATCCGCGCGCCGCGCCCGCGGTCGAACCGTGGTCGAACAAGAATTCGAATGTGGTTTATGGTGGAGGTGGGGGACGGGAAGCGGAAGGTTCAGGAGGTGCGTGTGCCCGGGTTCACGCATCTGCGTACCGCCTCCGGGTTCTCCGTCCGGTACGGGGCCTCGCACCCGGAGCGGCTCGCCGAGCGCGCCGCCGAGCGTGGCATGGACGCGCTCGCGCTCACCGACCGCGACACCCTCGCGGGCGCCGTCCGCTTCGCCAAGGCCTGCGAGAAGGCGGGGGTGCGGCCGCTGTTCGGGGCCGAGCTCGCGGTGGACCCGCCGCAGCCGCCGAGCGAGCGCGGGGCCCGCCGCCGCGCCCCGGTGCGCGGCGGCGCCTTCCTCGACGAGTCGACCCCGCGCGTGACCTTCCTCGCCCGGGACGGCGCCACCGCCTGGGCCGACCTGTGCCGCCTGGTCGGCGCGGCCCACCAGGCCCCGGAGGGCCCGCCCGTGCTGCCCTGGCGGGAGAACCACGGCGACGGCCTGACCGTGCTGCTCGGCCCCGCCTCCGACGTCGGCCGCGCGCTCGCCGCCGGGCGCCCCGACCGCGCGGCCCGGCTCCTCGCCCCCTGGCGCGAGCGGTACGGCGACGCGCTGCGGCTCGAAGCGGTGTGCCACGGCCGCGCGGGCACCGGGCCCGGCTCGCTGCGCCTGGCCGCCCGCACCGTCGGCTTCGCCGCCGAGCAGCGGCTGCGCCCCGTCCTGAGCAACGCCGTCCGCTACGCCGACCCGGGCCAGGGCCCGCTCGCCGACGTCCTGGACGCCGCGCGCCGCCTGGTGCCCATCGACCCGCGCGGGGAACACGACGGCGGCGAGCGCTGGCTGAAGGACGAGGCGGCCATGCTGGGCGTCGCCGAGCGGGTCGTCGAGGCCGCCGGGTTCCGCCGCGACACCGCGTACCGGCTGCTCGAACAGACGCGGACGGCCGCCGCCGAGTGCCTCGTCGACCCCCAGGACGACATCGGCATCGGCTCCGTGCGCTTCCCCGAGCCGGGCCTCGTCGGCGCCGGACGCCGCACCGCGCAGCGCGTCCTCGCCTCGCGGGCCACCGCGGGCATGGTCCTGCGCGGCTACGACAGGAGGGCGGACGCCCGCGTGTACTGGGAGCGGATGCACCGCGAGCTGGACATCATCGCCCACCACGGCTACGCCTCGTACTTCCTCACCGTCGCCCAGGTCGTCGACGACGTACGGACGATGGGCGTCCGCGTCGCGGCGCGCGGCTCCGGCGCCGGGTCCCTGGTCAACCACCTCATCGGCATCGCGCACGCCGACCCGCTCGAACACGGGCTGCTCATGGAGCGGTTCCTGTCCACGCGGCGGCGGGTCCTGCCGGACATCGACGTCGACGTGGAGTCCGCGCGCCGCCTGGACGTCTACCGCGCGATCATCGGCCGGTTCGGCCAGGAGCGGGTGGCGACGGTCGCGATGCCCGAGACGTACCGGGTCCGGCACGCGATCCGGGACGTGGGCGCCGCCCTGTCCATGGACCCCGTCGACATCGACCGGCTCGCCAAGGCGTTCCCGCACATCCGCGCCCGCGACGCCCGCGCGGCGATGGCGGAGCTGCCCGAGCTGAGGGCCGTGGCGCGGGAGACGGAGGGGCACGACCGGCTGTGGGAGCTCGTCGAAGGGCTCGACGGACTGCCGCGCGGCGTCGCCATGCACCCGTGCGGCGTGCTGCTCTCCGACGCCTCGCTCCGCAGGCGCACCCCCGTCGTGCCCACCAGCGGCGAGGGCCTGCCCATGTCCCAGTTCGACAAGGAGGACGTCGAGGACCTCGGCCTGCTCAAGCTCGACGTCCTGGGCGTGCGCATGCAGTCGGCGATGGCGCACGCGGTCGCCGAGGTGGAGCGGGCCACGGGGGAGCGGGTCGACCTGGACGACCCGCGCCAGGTGCCGGAGGGCGACGAGGCGACGTACCGGCTCATCCGCTCCGCGGAGACCCTCGGCTGCTTCCAGATCGAGTCCCCGGGCCAGCGCGACCTGGTGGGGCGGCTCCAGCCCTCGACCTTCCACGACCTGGTGGTGGACATCTCGCTGTTCCGCCCCGGGCCCGTCGCCGCCGACATGGTGCGGCCGTTCATCGAGGCCCGGCACGGCCGCGCGCCCGCCCGCTACCCGCACCCGGACCTGGAGGCGGCGCTGAAGGAGACGTACGGGGTCGTCGTCTTCCACGAGCAGGTCATCCACATCGTGCACGTCATGACGGGCTGCGGGCTCGACGAGGCGGACCGGGTGCGGCGCGGCCTGTCCGACCCCGAGTCGCAGGGCCGCATCCGTGTCTGGTTCGCGCAGGCCGCGGCCGCCAAGGGGTACGACGCCGCGACGATCCGGCGGACCTGGGAGATCGTCGAGGCCTTCGGGTCGTACGGCTTCTGCAAGGCGCACGCCGTGGCGTTCGCCGTGCCGACCTACCAGTCGGCGTGGCTGAAGGCCCACCACCCGGCGGCCTTCTACGCGGGCCTGCTCACGCACGACCCGGGCATGTACCCCAAGCGGCTGCTGCTCGCGGACGCCCGCCGGCACGGGGTCCCGGTCCTGCCGCTGGACGTGAACCGGTCCGCGGTCGCCCATCGCATCGAACTGGAGTCCGAATCGGGGAGGTGGGGCGTGCGGCTCGCGCTGTCCGACGTGCACAACATCAGCGAGGCGGAGGCGGAGCGCATCGCGGCCGGACAGCCGTACTCCTCGCTGCTCGACTTCTGGGAGCGGGCCCGGCCGAGCCGCCCGCTCGCCACCCGCCTCGCCCAGGTCGGCGCGCTCGACGCGTTCGGCGCCAACCGGCGTGACCTGCAACTGCACCTGACGGAGCTGCACCGCGGCGCCCGCGGCGGCCGGGGCCCCCAGCTCCCGCTGCCCGGCGGCCGGAACACCGCGGCCGCGGGCCTGCCCGACCTCGACGACGCGGAGCGGCTGAGCGCCGAGCTCGGCGTGCTCTCCATGGACGCCTCGCGGAACCTGATGGACGACCACCGCGCCTTCCTCGACGAGCTCGGCGTCACCTCCGCGCGCCGGCTGCGGGCCGCGCGCCACGGCGACACCGTCCTGGTCGCGGGCGCCAAGGCCGCCACCCAGACCCCGCCGCTCCGCTCCGGCCGGCGCGTCATCTTCACCACCCTCGACGACGGCACCGGCCTGGTCGACCTGGCCTTCTTCGACGACGCCCACGAGGCCTGCGCGCACACCGTCTTCCACTCCTGGCTGCTGCTCGTCCGGGGCGTGGTGCAGCGGCGCGGCCCGCGCAGCTTCAGCGTCGTCGGCTCGGCGGTGTGGAACCTCGCGGACCTGGCGGAGCTGCGCCGCGAGGGCGGCCTGGACGCGGTGGCGCCCCGCCTGGCCGAGGGCGGACCGGCAGCCGGGGCGGGCGAGGCGGCCGGGGCGGATGCGGCGGCCGGGGCGGGCGAGGCGGCCGGGCAGGACGGCGACCCCGCGCCCGGGCCGCACCCGCGCCGCATCCGGATGGGGACCGGATACGAGATGCACCCGTGGGCCGACCTGAAACCACCCGGTGACCAGGCGCCCACGGGCCGGAAGTTGTGGCACCAGAGTCCTGGGAGTGTGGGATGACCATCCTCTGCGTACGTTTCCAGCTGCCCCCGATGTACGAGGCGGCCCTGCCGGACCTGCTCGGGCTCCTGGAGGAGTTCACCCCGGTCGTCGAAGCGCTGCCGCCGGACGGGGCGCTCGCCGACCTGCGGGGCGCCGAGCGGTACTTCGGGCGCGGCGCCGCCGACCTCGCGTCGGTGATCCGCGTACGCGCCCTCGCGCACCACGGCGTCGACTGCGTGATCGGCGCCGGGCCCGGGCCGATGCTGGCCCGCATGGCGCTGCGCGAGGCCCGGCCCGGGGTGACGCGCGCGGTGCCCGGGGACCCGGACGCGGTGGCGGAGTTCCTCGCCGGCAAGCCCGTCGCCGCGCTGCCCGGCGTCGGCACGGCCACCGCCCGCACCCTGTGCGAGTACGGCCTCGACACCCTCGACCGGGTCGCCGCCGCGCCCCTGTCCACGCTGCAGCGCCTGGTCGGCGCGAAGGCGGGGCGCGAGCTGCGCGAGAAGGCGAACGGCGTCGACCGCGGCCGGGTGGTGCCGAACGCGGTCTCCCGCTCCCTGGCCACCGAACGCCCCTTCCCGTACGACGAACTCGACCCGGGGCGGCACCGCCGCGCCCTGCTCTCGGCCGCCGAGGAGCTGGGCACCCGGCTGCGCGCCCTGGAGAAGGTCTGCCGCACCCTCACCCTCACCGTCCGCTACGCCGACCGCTCCGCGACCACCCGCAGCCGCACCCTGAAGGAGCCGACGGCCCACTCCGCGGCGCTCACCAGGACGGCGTACGGCCTGTACGAGGCGCTCGGCCTCCAGCGCGCCCGGGTCCGGGCGATCGCCCTGCGCGCCGAGGGCCTCGGCCCCGCCGACCAGGCCTCCCACCAGCTCACCTTCGACCCGGTGGACGAGAAGGCCCGCCGCATCGAGGAGGTGGCCGACCGGGCCCGGCGCAAGTTCGGCCCGGGCGCGATCGTGCCGGGGGCGCTGGCGGCGTAGGGCGTACCCGACACCTCGGCGCACCGCGACCCCGCGCCGACCCGTGGGCCGGGCCCCGGGCCCGGCGCGGGCCGCCGGCCCGACACTGATATCTCTCCTCACCTGCCCTCCCGTGCTCCCCAGTTCTTCGGAAAAGGACCAGCCATGGCCGCCGCCCCACGCCGCTCCACCCCCACCCCCCGGGACCTCGCCGACCTCCCGTACGCCCACCGCCTCGAAACCTTCACGGGGGAGCTCGGACGCGACGGCGACCACGAGTGCGTCCACTTCGACGGGTGCGACGTCACCGACGCGGACGCCGGCCGCACGGTGTTCCTCGAGTGCGCCTTCTCCTCCGTGGCCTTCGAGGGCGGCCGCTACCGGCGGGCCCGGTTCAACGACGTCTGGGCCCATCAGACCCGCTGGGTGGGCACCGACCTCGCCGAGACGGAGTGGACGGACGCCGAGGCGGGCGCGGGGCTGCTCGCCGGCGTCGAACTGCACGGCGCGCGGCTGCGCCGGGTGGTGTTCCACCACTGCAAGTTCGACTCGGTGAACCTGCGCGCGACCGCGCTGCGGGACGTCACGTTCGTCAACTGCCTGCTGCGGGACGTCGACTTCGCGGGCGCGGCCCTGAAGGGCGTCGCCTTCCCCGGTACGACCCTGGAGCGCGTCCGCTTCGACAACGTCACCGTGGACGGCGCGGACCTGAGCGGAGCCGCCGCGCTGGGCATCGCGTCCGGTCTCGCGTCACTGCGCGGGGCGGCGATCAGCGGGCTCCAACTGGTGGAGCTGGCCCCGGCACTGGCGGAGACGGTGGGCTTGACGGTCAAGGAGGGGTGAGACCGGGGGCGGCCGGGGCGCGCGCGGCCCCGGTGACCCCGGCGGCCCCGACGCCCCGGCGGCCTGCCGCGCCTAGGAGCGGTGCGCGGCGCGGCGGCGCACCGTCACGAACATCAGGCCCGAACCGAGGACCAGCGCCGCCGCGCCGCCGGCCGCGAGGTACGGCGTGGTGCTGTCGCCGCCGGTCTCGGCGAGGTCCTCGCCGGTGGCCGCGAGGGGCTTCGCGGCGGCTCCGCCCTTGGTCTCGGGCCGGTTGCCGGAGGCGCCGCCGCCCCCGGCCGGAGCGGCCTCGGTGACCGCGGGCCCGGTCTTCGCGTCGGCGTCGCCGTGCCCGCCGTGCTCCACGGAGGACCTGCCCGAACCCTCGGCGATGTCCTTCTCGGACGGCGCGGCGGCGGCCGGGGCGGCGGACCCGGCCGCGCCCTTGCCGCCGACGCGCCCGCCGAACACCACGTCCGAGCAGGTGTAGAACGCCTCGGGGGAATCCGACCGCTGCCAGATCGAGTACACGAGGTGCCGCCCGGACCTGGCCGGGACCTTCCCGCTGAACACGTACGAGCCGTCCACCAGCTTCGGGTCGGTGACCTTCGCGAAGGGCCGCTTCTCCAGGTCCGACCACTTCAGGGGCTTGGCCGGGTCGTACGACTTCTTGGTGAGGTACAGCTCGAAGGAGCCCCGGTGCGGGGCGGTGGCGCGGTAGCGGAAGGTGTGCTTCCCGGCGCTCAGCCGGGACGCCGGCCAGTCGGTGCGGGGCAGGTCGAGCCCCTTGTACTTGTCGTTCCCGGCACTGCACAGCTTGCCGTCCGGGATGATCTGCTTCGACTTGCCCGCGGCGTTGGCGATGTTGACGCCGTTCCAGTCGTACAGCGCCTGCGTGCCGCCCGCGCGGACGACCGCCTTGCACGCCGCCGACCTGGGCGCCTCGGGCCCCTCCTGGAAGCAGGCGGCCACCCGGCTCACCGGGTCCGTCATCGACCCGTGCGCGGCGGCGGGAGCCGCGGACAGCACGGGCAGCACGGACAGGGCGAGCGGCGCGACACCGGCGGTGACGGCGGCGACCTTGCGGCGAGCAGACATGGGGAACTCTCCTGGAGCGACGGCATGGGACGCCGGGGGCCGGGGCGCCACGGTGGTGCGCCGTGGTGCGCCGCCCTCCCGGTGATCAGCAAGCTAGCTCCGGAGATCCCGCGCCGCGCCCGCCGGAGGCGGCAGACGGTGATCTTTATGGTCGGCTTAAGGGACCGCTAACCACGGGCTCAGCCAAGGCCGGTTCGAGCGGGCCTCTTCCCCCGCTCAACCGGGCGGGACCGGTGGCACCGGTCACGGCGGCCGGCCCAAGGGCGCCCGTACGGTACGCACATGACCGACGAGACCACCGCATCCGGCGCGCCCCGCGGCGGCGCCCGTATCCGCCCCGCCACCGCCGCCGACGTGCCCGCCGTGAAGGCGGTCACCGACGCCGCGTACCACCACTACATCGAGCGCATCGGCCGCGTGCCCGCCCCGATGGAGTCGGACCACGCGGGGAACGTGGCGGCGGGGCGGGTGCACGTGGCCGCGGACGCGGCGGGCGCGGTCGTCGGCCTGGTGGTCGTCCACGCCCACGAGGACCACCTCTACCTGGACAACATCGCCGTCCGCCCCGACGCCAAGGGCACCGGACTGGGCCGCCTCCTCCTGGAGTTCGTCGAAAACCACGCGCGGGCGCTCGGCCTGCCCGAGATCCGCCTCCACACCAACGCGATGATGTGGGAGAACCAGAAGATCTACCCGCGCTTCGGCTACGAGTTCGTGGAGCGGCGCGTCGAGGGGGTCTACGACCGCTTCCACTACCGCAAACGCCTCACGGCCTGACCCCCGAACCCCGGGCCCTGCCGGGCCCGCTCCGGGACGGTCACTCGTCCGGCCACCACACGCGCCGGACGTCCCCGCGCACCTCCGTCCGCTCCCGGGGCAGCCGCTCGACGGCCTGCCGCTCCTCCCGCACACGACGGGCCACGGACTTCGCAACGGTCTTGTGCACGGTCACTCGGCGCATGAGGCCTCCCTGCCTACCGGGTCTGTCTTGCCGTACCCACCGAACCCCTCCCCGACACGGCCCCGCACCGGCACGTTTCTCCTCAAGGTCGCCTCGGGGGCCGGTTGTCGGTGGGGGATGTCACGATCGGCGGATGGCATCGGACAGCGAATCCCGCCGCGCGGGCGCCCCCTCCCGGCACGTCGAAGTCGTCGACGTGCACCTCGTGCTGCGGCGCGGGGAGGAGGTGCTGCTCGCCCGGCGGGACGGGACCGGGTACGGGGACGGGCTGTTGCACCTTCCCTCGGGGCACGTCGAGGACGGGGAGGACGTGCGGGCCGCCATGGTGCGGGAGGCGCGTGAGGAGCTGGGGCTCGCCCTGGACCCCGGCGAGCTGCGCGCCGTGCTCGTCCTCCAGCACCGGGGGCCGGGCGGCGCGCCCCGTACGGGGTGGTTCTTCGAGGCCGGGTACGGCGCGGGCGGGGTGCCCGTCAACGCCGAGCCCCACAAGTGCGCGGGCCTCTCCTGGCACCCGCTCGACGACCTGCCCGACGACATGGTCGCCTACTGCCGCGCGGGGCTCGAACGCCTGCGGGCGGGCGACCACTTCGCCGTGCACTGGCAGCGCGACGAGGACACGGTGGCCCACGACCCCGGGGCGCCCGACCGGTCGGTGCCGCTGGGGCGCGGGCGGGCGGGCGCCCTGCACCACGTCGAGCTGTGGGTGCCCGACCTGGCGTCCGCCGAGGCCTCGTGGGGCTGGCTCCTCGAGGAGCTGGGCTATGCGCGCGAGCGGGTCTGGGCGCGGGGCCGGAGCTGGCGGCGGGGCGAGGCGTACGTCGTCCTCGAGCAGTCCGCCGCCCTGCGCCCCGGGCGCCACGACCGGTGCGCGCCCGGCGTGAACCACCTGGCCTTCCACGTGCCGGACCGCGCCGCGCTCGACCGGCTCGTCCGGCTCGCCCCCCGGCACGGGTGGACACCGCTGTTCGCGGAGCGCTACCCGTACGCCGGGGGTGAGGCGCACTGCGCGGCGTACCTGGAGGACGGCCTCGGGTACGAGGTGGAGCTGGTCGCGGGGCGCCGCTGACCGGCCCCCCTCAGGCCCCCGGGGCGGCGAACGGGCCCGCGGCGAAGACCAGTTCGGCGAAGCGCTCGCCCATGTGGCGGTGGGTGGCGGCGTCCGGGTGGAGGTCGTCGGGCAGGGGCAGCCGCGCGGCTTCGGCCTCGCCGTACAGGGCGCGGCCGTCGAGGTGGTGCAGGTTCGGGTCGTCGGCCGCGCGCTGCCGCACGATCCGCTCCAGCTCCTCGCGGATGACGTTCAGGGTCAGCTTCCCGGCGGCGCGCTCCGCCGGGTCGCCCATGGCCCGGAACCGCAGCCGCCCCTCGCCCAGGGTGCTGAAGTCCGGGGCGCTGGGCCCCGGCGTGTCCTCGTGGACCGGGCACAGGATCGGCGACACCACCAGGAGCGGCACCGTGGGGTGGCCCTCGCGGATGGTGTCGAGGAAGCCGTGCACGGCGGGGCCGAAGGCGCGCAGCCGCATCAGGTCGGCGTTGACCAGGTTGATGCCGATCTTCACGCTGATCAGGTCGGCCGGGGTGTCCCGCAGCGCCCGGGCGGTGAACGGGTCGAGCAGGGCGCTGCCGCTCAGCCCCAGGTTGACCAGGTCCACGCCGCCGCGCGCCGCGGCGAGCGCGGGCCAGGTGGTGCTGGGGCTCGCGGCGTCGGAGCCGTGGCTGATCGAACTGCCGTGGTGCAGCCAGACCCGGCGGCCCCGGTCGGGCAGCGGCGCGACGGGCGCGTCGGTGCGCAGCGCGACCAGCTCGGTGGTCTCGTTGTGCGGCAGCCAGATCTCGATGTCCTTGGCGCGGTCGGGCAGCCCGGTGAAGCGCGCCGTGCCCACGGGCCCGGACCGGGTCTCGGCGGTCCCGGCGGTCATGTCGATGGTGAGGGTGTTGCCGCCGGCCACGCTCGTCTGACCCGCCGGGCGGCCGTCGACGAACAGGTCGTACAGGCCGTCAGGGCGCGGTGGCGCGCCCACGTACTCCCGCTTGGTGGGCAGCGTGTCCAGCTCGACGGCGGTGGCGCTGCTGCGGAAGGCCAGGCGGACGCCGGACGGCTGGGACTCGGCCATGGCGAGCTGCGGGTCGGCGCACTGGGCGCGGGCCCGGGCGGGCAGCCGGTGCGGCAGCAGGCCGTGCGCGGTGCGCTCCACGTCGAGGGCGCCGCGCAGCAGGTCCGCGGTGAGGGGCGTGGTGATCCAGGGGCGGTGGTGGTGCTCGGTGTGCATGGTGTCTGCCTGTGAAGTGGTGGGTCGCCCCTCCAGAGCGGAGGGGCGCGGGCCGGTGGTCTCAGGGCGCGGGCCAGGTGCGCAGGGTGGTGTCCAGCGCGTCGAGGATCCGCGACCAGCTCTCCCGGGGGTCCGGTGCGCTGTGGCTGAACGCGCCGCTCAGCTCCAGGCTCACGTAGCCGTGGAAGACGCTGCCGAGCAGCCGGACGGCGTGGGTCTGGTCCGGCTCGGCCAGGTCGTAGCCGCGCAGGACGGCCCGCATCATCTGGGCGTGCCGGACGCCCGCGCTCGCGGCCGCCGTCTCGGGGTCGAGGGGCTGCCGCGCCGCGGCGTAGCGGCCGGGGTGCTCGCGGGCGTAGTCGCGGTAGACGTCCGCGAAGGCGGTCAGGGCGTCCCTGCCGGACCGCCCGGCCACCGCGTCGGCGGCCCGGTCGGCGAGCTCCTCCAGGGCGAGCAGGGCGATCCGGGTCTTGAGCTCCTGGGAGTTCCGCAGGTGCGAGTACAGGCTCGCGACCTTGACGTCGAACCGCCGGGCGAGCGCCGAGACGGTCACCTGCTCGAAGCCGACCTCGTCGGCCAGCTCGGCCCCGGCGCGGGCCAGCCGCTCCGGCGTGAGTCCTGCGCGCACCATGCGGCATCGGTCCTTTCGGTACGTCTCCGTACGGCCGTCTCCGCACAGCCTTAGCCGTACAGCCCTAGCCGTGCGGCCACACGGCCGTCCCCGTACGGATCCCCGTACGACAGAACCGATTATGCGCATGCCTAAACCCTTTAGGCAAGCAGGCGAATGCTTTAGCTCAGGTCCGGGGCAGCAGTCCCTCTCCGGCCAGGTGCTCCAGGTCGGACAGCGCCCGCAGGGCCGCCGCCGCGGCGGCCGGGTCCGTCGCGGTGAGGCCGCTCGCCGCGAACTCGTCCTCGTCCAGGCGCAGGATCGTGCCGCGGTCCGCCGAGCACCACAGGTCGAGGTCCAGGTCCTCCACCGTCACGACGGACCCGGTGCGCACGGCGGGCCGGGTGACGTCGCAGTACCAGCCCTTCAGGGCGCCGTCCGCGGCGTACACCTCCTTGACCGCGTACCAGCGGTCGCGCCCGTAGTGCTCCACGAAGGTGTCGCCCGGCTCGAACCGCACGAAGCCGAAGTCGCGGACGCCCGCCCCCGCCCAGGGCGCCCGGACCGTGACCAGCGTGCCGTCGTCCGCGAGCAGCGCCGCCGGATAGCGGATCTTCGTACGGCCCGCCTTGCGCAGGTGGATCTCGACGTCAGCCGACGGTACGGACATGGCGGACCTCCGTGTCGAACACCTCGTAGCCGAACCACCGGTTGATGGCGACCATCGGACCGTTCTCCGTGTCATTGCCCGTGAACGCCTCCGTGCAGCCGGCCTCCCGCGCCCGGTGCAGCGACGCGTTCTTCGCCAGCTTGGCCAGGCCGCGGCCCCGGTGCGCGCGGGCCGTGCCTGTCATGCCGGAGGCGTAGCGGCCGTCGCCGTCGGTGTGGGCCAGGGTGAACGCGGCCGGCTCGCCGTCCACCACGGCGACCGTGGTCAGCTCGTGGTCCAGGAGCGGGTGGTGCCAGGTCTCGGTGAGCCAGTACGCGTAGTCGTCGAACTCGGCCGGTACGTCGCTCGGTTCGTCCGCGGCGGTCTCCGCGTCCAGGGCGAACAGCGGGCGCGGGTCGTCGCGGAAGTCGGCCGCCGTCCGCAGCTCGACGCCGGGCGGCGGGCCGGCGAGCGGCGGCAGCGCGGCCCTGGCCAGGTCCAGGCGGAGGAACCGGGCGGTACGGCTCGCGCGGTAGCCGCGGCGCGCGGCGAAGGCGCGGTTGCGGGGCGTGTCGAGGACCCAGGTGTACAGGGCCGTCGCACCCTCGTGCGCCAGGAACTCCTCGGCCGTGCGCACCAGGAGCGAGCCCGCGCCGAGGCCGGTGCGCTCCGGATGCACGTACACGTTCAGATACCCCTGGCCCGGCTCCGGGCTGTCGTGGGCGAGGCCCACCTGCGCGGTGCCGACCACCTCGCCGTCCGCCTCCGCGACCAGGGCGCGGTAGCGGGCGTCGGGGTGGGCGTGCGCGCAGGTGTACGCCACGGAGGCGGCGGTGGCCAGCATGGCGGGCACGGACGCGCGCCGCACCGCGGCGTACGCGGCGGCGTCCGCCGGGTCGGCGGTGCGCAGGTCGCGCACGTGGATCTCGGTCATGTCCGCCGACGGTACGCGCGGGGCCCGCCGGGGTGCCTCCCAATTTCCGCGCGGGCCGGGCGGGTGCGGGACAATCGGCGCGTGGCTCTGAAGATCGTCATCAAGGAAGGCGCGGGCAGCGCGCCGCCGTACGAGCAGGTCCGAACCCAGATCGCCGAGCAGGCGCGGGGCGGGGGCCTGCCCGTCGGCTACAAGCTCCCCACCGTGCGCGGGCTCGCGGAGACGCTCGGGCTCGCGGCGAACACCGTGGCCAAGGCGTACCGGGCGCTGGAGGAGGACGGGGTGGTCGAGACGCGGGGGCGGAACGGAACGTTCGTCGCGGCGGCGCGGGACGCGGCGGCCCGCGGCGCGGCCGCGGCCGCGCAGGCCTACGCCGACCAGGCCCGCAGGCTGGGCCTCACCGAACCCGAGGCCCTGGCAGCGGCCCAAGAGGCCCTGCGGGCGGCGTACGACTCCAGCCTCTGAGCCCTCGTCACCACCCGGGCCACACCTGTGCGCTGCGCGCGGCCGGCGCCCCTGCCCTGAGCCCTCCTCACCACCCGAGCGGCACCTGACGCTGTGCCCACCCGTCCCGCCCCAGCGGGACGATTGCCCACAGCGGGGGTGGCCCGTCCTGGCCGAGCGGGACGATTGCCCACAGCGGGGGTGGCCCGTCCCGGCCGAGCGGGACGATTGCCCACAGCGGGGGTGGCCCGTCCTGGCCGAGCGGGAGGATTGCCCACAGCGGGGGTGGCCCGTCCTGGCCGAGCGGGAGGATTGCCCACAGCGGGGGTGGCCCGTCCCGGCCCAGCAGGGCGATTGCCCACAGCGGGGGCGGCCCGTCCCGGCTCAGCGGGACGACTGCCCAGAGCGGGGGCGGGAAGTCGGCAACGGCGGTGCAAGCGCTTTGCGTCGGGGTCGGGGTGGCGAAGCGGGGGAGTCACGGGTGGGCGGGTGGGAGGGAATCCGCCGCGGTAGCGGCGGGCAGCCGACGACGGCGGTGCAAGCGCTCCGCGTCGGGGCCGGGCGGGCAAGGCCGGGGAGTGACGGGTGGGCGGGCGGGAAAGCAGGGCCCGGGGCCCCGCCGGGCTAGAGGTAGAGGCCGGCGTCAGCCCCGTCCCGGCTGGCCGGCACCGAGGCAGGAGAGGCCCCCCGCCGCAAGGCATACAGCTCCGCCAAGGTCGCGCCCTCGCGAGAAACCCCCTCGGAGGACCCGAGCCACCCCACCGCCTCGGCCCGCGTCAGCGCCCCCACCTCGATCCGCGCCAGGCACCGCCCCGGCCGCACCACCGCCGGGTGCAACCGCTCCAGGTCCTCGTTGGTGGTGACCCCGACGAGCACGTTCCGCCCCTGCCCGAGCAGCCCGTCCGTCAGGTTCAGCAGCCGCGACAGCGCCTGCCCCGCGGTGTGCTTGGCCTCGCCCCGGATCAGCTCGTCGCAGTCCTCCAGGAGCAGCAGCCGCCAGCGGCCCTTCGCCGTGCCCTCGTCCTCGCCGATGGCGATGTCCATCAGATAGCCGACGTCCGTGAACAGCCGCTCCGGGTCCAGGACGCAGTCCACCTGGCACCAGTCCCGCCACGACCGCGCGAGCGTCCGCAGCGCCGACGTCTTGCCCGTGCCGGGCGGCCCGTGCAGCAGGAGCAGCCGCCCGGAGATGTCCTCCGGCGTGGTCTTCATCAGCTTGTCCATGGCGTCGGCCACCGGCGCGGTGTAGTTCTGCCGCACCTCGCCCCACGTACCGGCGGAGATCTGCCGCGTCGTGCGGTACGGCCCGCGCCGCGGCGACACGTACCAGAACCCCATGGTCACGTTCTCCGGCTGGGGCTCCGGATCGTCCTGCGCCCCGTCCGTGGCCTGCGTCAGGACCCGCTCGGCCAGCTCCGCGGAGGTCGCCGTGACCGTGACGTCCGCGCCGCGGTTCCAGCGCGAGACGAGCAGCGTCCAGCCCTCGCCCTCGGCGAGCGTCGCGCTGCGGTCGTCGTCGCGGGCGGCGCGCAGCACGGTGGCGCCCGGCGGCAGCAGCGCCGAGCCCGGCCTGACCCGGTCGATGTTCGCGCTGTGCGAGTACGGCTGCTCGCCCGTCGTGAAGCGGCCGAGGAACAGCGCGTCGACGACGTCCGACGGCGAGTCGCTGTCGTCGACGGTGAGCCGGATCGGCAGGGCGTCCTGAGGGTTCGCAGACATGCCGCCATGATCCGCCAGGAAAGTGCTCGTGTGCACCCCGGTTTCGGCACACCGCCCGAACGGCACGCGCGTGTACGGGACACTCGGGCGGAACCCGCCCGATCGGGAATCACCGCGGATACTCTTGCGCTTGATGCGACGGCACGGGTGGAACTCGGATGCGCGGCGGTGGCGTCTCGCCGCCCTGATCGGCGTGGGTGCGGCCGCTCTGGCCCTGGTCCTGACCATGCTCACGCTGCCCGGCGAGCGCGGCGGCACCAAAGGCACCACCAAGGACGGCGACAAGGTGCACGGCACCCCCGCGGACCCGCCGCCCGCCCGGGTGCGCGGGGCCGTCGGCTGGGGCTTCACGCACACGCAGTACAGCGCGGACGAGGGTGACGACGCCGCCGTCGCCCGCGTCAAGAAGCTGCTCAAGGACCAGCCGCGTCCCCTCCCGCAGATCCAGCACGTCATGGGCTGGGGCGCGGGCAACCCCGAGCCGGTCAAGGGGCGCTACGACTTCGGCGACCTGGACCGCCGCATCGACTTCGTCCGCGCCACCGGGGGCACGCCCGTCGTCACCCTGTGCTGCGCCCCCGACTGGATGAAGGGCGGCAAGCCCGGCGCCGGCAACACGAACTGGAGCCAGGCGTCCCTGGAGACCGCGCCGAAGCCCGAGCACTTCGACGACTACGCCGCCCTCGCCGCGACCGTCGCCAAGCGCTACCCGGACGTACGGCACTTCGTCGTCTGGAACGAGCTCAAGGGCTTCTGGAACGGCGCCGAGCACCGCTGGGACTACGAGGGCTACACCCGGCTGTACAACCTCGTGTACAAGGCCCTGAAGGACGTCGACCCGGACATCATGGTGGGCGGCCCGTACGTCGGCATGACCAGCGTCGGCCCCCGGCAGGACGACGGCGTCGCCGAGGACCTGAAGGGCCCCTGGGGCGGCGTCGACCAGCGCGTGGTCGACGCCTTCGACCACTGGAACGAGCACAAGGCGGGCGCCGACTTCGTGGTCGTCGACGGCGCCAGCTACACGGCCGACGACGAGCTGCTGCCCGACGAGTTCCAGGCCACCGAGAAGCTCACGGACGTCAGCCGCTGGGTGCGCCGGCGCACCGGCGGCCTGCCCCTGTGGTGGGCCGAGTACTACGTCGAGCCCGGCGACGACAAGGACAACCGGGACGACTGGTCCGAGGCGCACCGCGTGGCCGTGCACGCCACCGGCCTCATCGCCCTGGCCCGCGGCGGCACCACGAGCGGCTTCTACTGGAACCCGCAGAAGCGCGGCGAGCAGTGCGCGGGCTGCCTGTGGACCTCGACGGAGCGCGCCGACGGCGGCCGCGAGCTGCCGATACTGGACCTCGTCGCCCGGTTCGCCGCGGCGTTCCCGCCCGGCACCCGGTACGAGAAGGTCGCCGTCGCCGCCGACGACGAACCGAACGTCCGCGTCCTCGCCGACGACGACACCGTCCTCGTGGTGAACGTCCTGGACCGGCCCATCAGCGCCAAGGTGGACGGCCGCCGCTTCGACCTGCCCGGATACGGGGTGAAGTGGCTCGAACGCTGAGCCGCTCCACCCCGCCGCGCCCCCAGGGGCGCGCTACGCCATCGTCACGAACCGCTGCACCAGCGACGCCAGGAACACCGCGAGCAGCGGCAGCGAGAACCAGAAGCTGCTCTGCAGCCAGCGCTGCTGCGCCACGCCCGGCGCCACCGCGACCCGTACGACCTCCCGTACGGCGAGCAGCAGCAGGAGCGCCACGACGGCGAACCCGCCGACCACCGACCACGGCGTCCACGTCACCTTGGGGCCGACCGCGCCCGGGTCCGCCTTCGCCACCGGCCCGTCCGGCCGGTCGCGCAGCGCGTACAGCGTCGCGTCGGCGTTGCTGAGCACCCGCTTCAGATCGGCGCGCCGGTCCAGGTGGCGCAGCAGCCTGGTGTCCCAGTTCGCCGGGTAGCCGGAGTCCATCCGGAGGTACACGCTCTGCCCGCGGTTCACCATCAGGTAGGAGTTGGGCCCGGCGTCCTCGAGCGCCTCCACCAGGCCCGACACCCGTGCCGGGTCGGCGGGCGCGAGCGTCGGCAGGTACTCGACCTTCTCCGGGTCCCGCTCGCCCCAGGGGATCGACGGCGTCACGTTGTTGACGGGGTCGTCGCTCATCCACAGCAGCCGTACCGTCGGGTCGTCGTGCGCGTACACGTACTCCATGGCGGCGACCTCGCCGGTCCGCACCCGCTCGAAGGGCTCGTTGCCCCAGCGGGCCACCAGGAAGCCGCCCACCAGGACAAGCCCCGCGAGCAGCGCGGCGAGCGGCGCGAGGCCCGCCCGGCGGTCGCGGTCCCGCTCCTCGGCGGTGGCCCCGGTGCGCGGGAACAGCGCGAGCCCGCCGAGCAGCGCCGCGCCCGGCAGCGCGAACATGAACACGCGCAGCGCCATCTCGCCGCCGTAGCTCTGCATCCCGAAGCCCAGGAACGGCACGAACGTCAGGACGACCAGCGACACCTCGCGGTACCGGTGGCGGCGCCTGCGCAGCCAGCCCCAGCAGGCGAGGGCGAGCACGGACCCGGCGAGCGCCACGCGCGCGTACAGGACCAGCTTGTGCGAGGGGTCGCCGCCCTCGATCCGGCCGGAGACGGACGACGACACGTTGCCGCCGACGCCGCCGACACCGCCGAAGAGCTCGTCGAAGTGGCCCGACCAGTACGGTTCGGCGAGGAAGCCCAGCCACAGCAGCACCAGGACGCCGAAGAGCAGCGGCAGGCCGCGCAGTTCGCAGCGGCCCACCAGGACCAGGACCGTGACGACGCCGAGCATCACGAACGGCGTGAGCTGGTGCGCGGGCACGGTCGCCGCGAACAGGCCGAGGAGGATCACCAGCAGCACCGCCTGCTGCCGCCGGTCGGCGGGCGCCACCTCGGCCTCGCCGGGCCGCCGCCTCGACCACAGGACGCGCGGCGCGCGGAACCACACCAGCAGGATCGCCACGAACACCAGGTACAGCAGGAACGTGAAGCCCTGCGGGGAGAAGTAGTCCTGGCCCACCCAGCCGCTCAGGACGAAGATCCACAGGCCCGCCCACTTGGCCCGCCAGCTCGCCCGCATGTGCCGGGTGAGCAGGACCATCGGCGCCAGGTACAGGAGTTGGATCGCCGTCGGCCACCAGCGGATGACCTCGGTGAGGTCCGAGACGCCGCACGCCTCGGCCACGAACGCGGCGGCGGCGAAGAACCCGGGCCAGCTCCAGCGCGCGTCCAGGTCGGGCGCCGCCGTGCCGGTCCGGTCGATGTAGTCCAGGAAGCCCAGGTGCTGCCAGGCCGTCGCGAACCGCGGCTCGGTCTCGATCACGGCGGGCAGCGCGTGCAGCGAGACCACGGTGGCGACCAGCGTCACCGCGAGCAGCGCGGTGCGCGGCCGCTCCAGCCACAGCAGCGCGGCGAACACGCCCACGAGCAGCGCCGCGCCGGCCAGCGTGGGCAGTGGCAGCACGGAGACGAGCCCGAGCCCGCCCATCGCGTCCAGGTCGCCCTCGCCGAGCCGGAGCGCGGGCCCCCAGTACAGGCCGAGGGCCAGGACGAGGAGCACACCGAGCACGCGCGGGACCCACGGGCCGCGCCGCGCCGGTCCGGACACCGGGCCCCGGGACGGCCGCGGCGCCGCTGGGGCCGGGGGAGCCGGGGGAGCCGGAGATGCGGTGGCAGCCGTGGCAGCCGTTGCTGTTGGGGGCGTCGAGGCGGCTGGGGAAGCCGAGGCGTCCGGGGAGGCCGAGGCGGCCGCGGCGTCCGGGGAAGCCGAGGCCGCCAGGGAATCCGGAGTGGCGGAAGCCGCCAGGGGGTCCGGAGCGGCGGAGGCCCCCGGAACAGCCGAGGCCCCCGGGGGCGTCGTGGCGGCCGGGGGAGGGGACGCGGCGGCCGGGGAGTCCGCCGGGAGGGATGACGTCACGGTCGGTGTGCCTGTCGGTGGTGTCGGCGGCGGCGGGGCCGCCGTGCCGGTCGGTGGGGTGGACGGCTGCGCCGCCGGTGCGGCGGTGTCCGGCCGGACGGCCTCGGGCCCGCCGGAGAGGGTGTCCCCGGGCCCGCCGGAGAAGGTGTCCCCGGGCGCGCCGGAGAACGTGCCCCCGGGCGCGCCGGAGAACGTGTCCCCGGGCCCGCCGGAGCGGACGGCTTCGGGCCCGCTCGCGCGGCCCGTCGCCGGGGTTCCGTGGGAGGGCGTGGCCGGGGTCCCGTGCGAGGGCGCGGCCGGCGGCCGCCCCGCGGCCCACGTGGGCCGGTGCCCCTCCATGCCGTCCCCCTGACCCGGCCCGGCCGCCCTGCCGGCCTTGCCCGTCCTGCCCGTCCGCACGATCCGCGTGCCGTACACCGGGGTCGCCGGGCCGGGGCGCATGTCGGGCCTGCGCTCCTGGTGGTCCAGGTCCGCGGTGTGGATCGCGAGTTGCAGTGTGTCGGAGTCGGGGGACTCGCGCAGCGCCCACCCCGGGCCGTGCCGGTGGCCCGCCGCCTCCGCGCGGGCGGCACCGGACGCCGCGGCGGTCCGCGGCGCGACGTCCGGGGTGCCGAGGTCCGCCAGGTCGCCGTCCGGCGCCGTCCGCTCGGCCGGGGTCCGGTGCGTGACCGCGTACAGCTTGGGCGCCGCGACGGCCACGATCACCGCGAGGGCGGAGATCTCCGCGACCCCCGCCCCGGTCAGGCCCATCCGCGGCAGCAGGACCAGCGTCAGGCCGAGCACGAGCGCGCACAGCAGGCCCTGCAGCCAGGCCAGGCCCGAGGTGCGGCTCTGCGCGCGCAGCACCGCGAAGTACGTCTCCATGACCACCCGCAGCGCGGACCCCACCGCGAACCAGCGCAGCAGCGGCGTCGCCGCCTCCGCGTAGCCCGCCCCGAACACGTGCAGGATGTAGGGCGCGCCCAGGAAAAGGACCGCGCACACCGGCAGCATGATCCGCAGCATGCGGCGCAGCGCCGCCCGGGTGTTGGCGGCCAGCCGGGCCGGGTCGTGGGCGCCCTCGACGGTCAGCGAGGCGCCCATGTTGATGGCGAGCAGGTTGGTGGTGCCCGCGATGGTCGTGGCGATGTAGAAGTACGCGTTGTCCTCGGAGCTCACCTGCGAGGCGACGATCACCGGAACGAGGTACACCACGGCGAGCGAGAACAGCGAGCCCGTGTAGTCACCGGCCAGGAACCGGCCGATCTCGCGCCACGACGGCGGCTGCGCCTTGCCCTCGGTGTCCCGCACGTGGCGCGGCACAAGCCGCCGGAACACCAGGTAGCCGAGCGGCACGACCGACAGGGCGATGGCGGCCACCCAGGACACGAACACCCCGGCGGTGGGGATCGCCGCCGCGAACGCGATCAGCAGGCCGAGCTTGACCACGGAGAACACCGTGTTGCCCACCGGCACCCACAGCGCGTTGCGCAGCCCGGTGAGCACCCCGTCCTGGAGCGTGAGCAGCGACCAGGCCACGACCGCCGCGACGAAGCCGATCCCGGCGAGCGGCCCGTGCAGGAACCGGTACGAGGCCCCCCACAGGTCGAGGGTGAACAGGAAGACCAGCGCGGCCAACCCGACGATCACCGAACTGCCCGCGTAGGTGCGGAAGATGAGCTTGCCGGTGGCGCGCCCCGCCACCGGGATGAACCGGGCGAGCGCGCCCGTGAGCGTCACGGCGGTGATGCCCGCGAGGAGCTTCATCGCCGCGATGGCCGCCGACCCCTGGCCGACCGCCGACTCCGAGTAGTACCGGGCGGCGGCCAGCCAGAACCCCAGGCCGAGGACGCCTGAGATGCCGGTGTTGAGCATGAGGGCGTACGCGTTGCGGAACAGCGGGCTGCCGCCGCCCGCACCTGGCAGACGCATTTTCCGGGACCTTCTCTCCTTTCCACCGGACGGTGGTGCGCCGTCGGTACCGCTGTCGGTCCCGGTGAGCTCTGCCTGTGCGGTGGTCGTGTCAGACACGGGTGCGAGCTGCCTTCCGGCGGGCTTGTCGGCATCGGCGGACCATGGCGTACCCCTTGGTGAGCACGCGGTCCCTGGCGAAGGCCCGGCCGAGTCCGCGGCCCTCGGCGAGCCGCTCGAACTCCTCCGGCTCCGTGGAGCGCCGGACCGTCACGCGCCGCAGCGCGTAGGGTCCCTGCCGGCGGCAGGCCAGGCCGTTGCCCACCGCGAGCGACTGGCGGAACCCGGCGCCCCGCACCGCGCGCCGCACCCGGCGGCTGGAGTAGCCGTAGGGGTAGGCGAACGACTCGGGCGGGGTGCCGAGCTCGTTGGTGACGATCTCCTTGCAGCGCACCACCTCGAACCACAGGGCGTCGTCCGAGAGCTGGTCGAGCTGGGGGTGGGTGTGGCTGTGGCCGCCGATCTCCGTGCCCGACTCGGCCAGCTCGCGCACCTGGTCCCAGCCGAGCATGGTGTCGAGCCCGCCCCCGGTGTCGTACTTGCCGCGCAGCCAGCCCGTCGCCAGGAACAAGGTCGAGGCGAACTCGTGCTTGGTGAGCACCGGCAGGGCGTACTGGTGCACGCCCTCGTAGCCGTCGTCGAAGGTGATGAGGACGGGCCGGGTGGGCAGCGGGCGGTCCGGGTGGCGCCAGTGCCAGGCCAGCTGCGCGGTGGTGAGCGGGGTGCAGCCGAGGGAGCGGAGCACCTCCATCTGCTCCGCGAAGGCCGCGGGGGAGACGGACAGCTCGTGCGTCGCCTCGTTGGGCAGCGGCGCGATGGAGTGGTACATGAATATGGGGATGCCACCCGGGTTCATCTCCCCGCCCCCTCGCCGCGTCTCTCCTCGGGGGCCGGCCCCGCGTCCACGACCGAGAACGCCGCGCCCGACCGGCGCGCGCGCACGCTCCCGACGACGTACCCGCCGGCCGCGGCCACCACGCCGGTGACGATGGCGCCCGCGCGGCCCGCGCCGCCGGGGCGGCCGAGCAGCGCGTCGCGCAGACCGCGGCCGACGCCGGCGGGCAGCACCCGGGTGGTGTACCGCCGCTCGGACTCCAACCCCTTGGCGGCGCCCACGCTGCGGGCGACCAGGGCCTTGGACAGCCCTTCGGCGTACGCCCGCGAGCGGAAGTACCGGAACCGCTCCCGGGCCGCGGGCACCCGGTGGTGGATGACCGCGCGGTCGTCGATGAGCAGCACGGCGTCGGGCCGGGCGCGGGTGAGCCGGATGCACAGCTCCGTCTCCTCGCAGCCCAGCGGGCGCTTGTCGCCGTCGCGGCCGATGCCGGTGGCGAAGCCGCCCGCGACGTCGAAGGCGGCCCGCCGGAACGAGGCGTTGCCGCCGAGGACGTTGCGCACCCGGACCCGGCCGGCCGGGTGGCCCCGGTACATGCAGCCGACGACCCAGTCGAACTCCTCGGGGAACCAGTCGGGCCTGCGCCGCGACGCCCACACGGGCACCGTGCGGCCGCCGACGGCGAACACCAGCGGGTCGTCGTAGGCCTCGGCGAACCGCAGCAGCCAGTCGCGCTCGGCGACCGCGTCGTCGTCGAGGAAGGCGATGACCTCGCCCCCGGAGGCGGCGACGCCGGTGTTGCGGCCGGCGGACAGGCCGCGGGGGCCCGCGTTCGCGAGCACCCGCACGTCCGGCGCCTCTTTGTACTCCTGGGAGAGCCGGTCCAGGAGTACTTCGTTGTGGTCCACCACGAGGAGCGTCTCGTGGGGTGTGAAGGACTGCGCGCGCACCGAGGCGACCGCTGAGAGGATGTCCTCCCAGCGGTCCTCGGTGTACACGCAGATCACCACCGAGATAGTGATCAAGAAACCTCTCCCTGGCGCGCCGTGAGGGCGGCGGTGCGTGGACGCCGCCGTTGGGTTCGCCTGGTGGAGCGCTCGGTGAGGATCACCTTGAGCACCCGCAGGCCGTCGCGGACCGCGCTGAGATTGCTGACGCCGTGGATGCGCAGGTACTCGTGGCTCGGGATCTCCTGGACCTTGAGCCCCGCCTTGACGACGCGGATGTTCATCAGCGTCTCGACCTCGAAGCCGGTGCAGTCGAGTTCGATCTTGTCGAGGCAGTGCCGCCAGAAGGCGTTGTAGCCGTAGCACAGGTCCGTGTACCGGGCGCCGAACTTGGCGTTCACCACCGCGCACAGGGCGAAGTTGCCGAGCTTGCGGATGAGCGTCATGTCGTCCGTGCCGCCGCCGTTGGCGAACCGGGAGCCCTTGGCGAAGTCGGCGCCGGAGACCAGCGCGGAGACGTAGGAGACGATCTCGTGGCCGTCGGCGGAGCCGTCGGCGTCCACCATTACGATGATGTCGCCGGTGCACGCCTCGAAGCCGGTGATGAGCGCGTCGCCCTTGCCCTTGCCGAGCTGGCGGACCACCTTCACGTCCGGCCACAGCTCGCGGGCCACCTGCACCGTGTTGTCCGTGGAATTGCCGTCCACCAGGACGACTTCATGGATCCACTCGGGCAGGGTCTTGAACACATAGGGAAGATTCTCCGCTTCGTTCATCGCGGGAATCACGACGCTCACCGGAGGCGCAATCGCCAGGTGCGACGATACCGGGCGGTATTCGTGCTGGCTGGGAATGGCGGGCAATCCGGCTTTGGTGAGCGACGGCCGCGCCTGTTCGGCGGAGCCGGTCGCGGACGGGTCGATTAAAGGATCTTGGCCCGAATTGAACGGGCGCACAGCGGAACTCATGAGTCTCTTGTCCCTCTCGTCCGGTGGACCGCCCGCCCCCGGGCGGTCCGGTTGTCGATCCGGTTCGAAAGGGGGGGTTCTCACGTCCGGTCATGACGGAGCGCACACCGTGCGGTGAGCTCCGGGCACGCCCGGGTGAGCTGGCATGACTGCGCGGCACGTGACCCGGACGACTTGTGGTCCCGGGCACGGGCACCCCCCTACCGCGCCCCGCTCCGGTGCCATCGCGGTCTTGAGCCCTCCCCTAGACCGACTGCCGATGAACCGTGGCGGGTTGATGTACGACGGTATTGATGCTTGCGACGGTATGGCAAGACCTGGAACGAGGTCTCACGTTTTCGATAAATTGACCCTTGACTTAAGACACTCGGAAAATGTCCGGATCACTTGCCATTCTCTGTCGTTCGGTGACGCATCCTGCTCGTTCTTCACTGTTCCCGGCCCCGGGAGCGGATCTTTCCCACGCTCTTGAGCAGGCGATCCGCCGGTCCGAACAATTCCGGTCGGGATACGACGGTGTTGCGCAGCGCCCGCACCGGCGCGCGGTGCGCACGATGGCCGAGAGCCATCGGGTGGCGCAGCGCCACCCACCCCTCGGACACGGTGAGCTCCCGTGTCTTGAGGGAGTCCTTGTACTGTTTCTGGCCACGCCCCAGGTCCAGGTGCGCGATGCCGTCCGCCGCGGCCGCCTCGGCCATGTGCAGGTGGAGCAGCAGGCCCGGCGAGTACTTCGCGTAGGCGGGGTCGTAGGCGGGGAACCAGCAGGAGAGCACGCGCTCGGTGCGCGGCCCGAAGTGCGCCGCGACGGGCGCGCCGCCCGCGTAGAGCACGGAGAGCAGCCCCTGGAAGGTCTCGCCGCGGGTGTGGAAGAGCTGGTCGACCAGGTCGGTGATCCAGGCGCGGGCGAAGCGGTCGCTGCGCCCCGTCCTGCGGTACTGCGCGGACTTCCAGGCCATCAGGGTGCGCAGGGCGCGCGGGTCGCGCTCGTCGTGCACGTACCGCAGCTCGCCGTGGTCGCGGACCAGCCGGCGGCCCTTGGCGCGGGTGGAGCGCAGGAACTTCGGGGACGCGGCGCGCAGATGGGTGAGGTAGGCGTCGTAGCCCTGGTCGAGGTCCAGGACCGGGGAGGCGAAGGTGCCGGTGGCGCCGGACGCGAACGGCGCCTGGCCGTCCACCAGGTGGTCGTACTCGTACATCACCAGGCGGCAGGCGCGCAGGAGCTGCCGGGCGTCCCAGGTGAAGCCCGGGCGGTGCACGACGCCCTGGCTGTCGGAGACGCCGAGGCCGACGGCCCGGCCGACGCCGGTCCTCGATCTCTGGTACGGGAAGAACGCGGCGGGCTCCCCGTCCTCGCGGGCCACCGCGATGCGCACGTCGTGCCGCACCCGGGCCATGGCGAGGGTGAACTCGGGGGAGAGGAAGGGGTTCGCGAGGTTCGGTGAACCGTGCAGGTGGGCCTTGGACTGCAGGGCGGACCACGCCGCCCGGTCGGCCGCGGTGAGTTCGCCGGGGCGGTGCACGGTGATGTCCACGTCATCAAGTCCGTCTGGTCGGGGCGCGGTGCCGCAGCCGCCGCGCCAGGGCCGGCAGGAAGGCGGCCGCGCTGAGCACCGCGACCGCCGCGACACCGCCGCGCACGGACCACACGCGCAGCGCCAGCATGGCCTGGGCGACCAGCAGGTCGACCACGACCGCCGCCGAGACGGAGGCGAGGGCGTGCGCCCAGGGGTCGAGCCCCCGCAGCCAGTACGCGCAGGCGGCGGCCGGGGCGGCGACGAGGAAGAAGAGGGTCAGGGGCCCGCGCACCGGCGAGGCGAGGTCGAGCAGTGCGAAGACCGCCCCGGCGCACCCGGCGGTGACCGCCGCGCCCGCGAGCAGTGCGCTCAGATCCCTGTGCGACGACTTGAACCCGATGGTCTGCATTGGCGACTTTGCCCCCCGACGCGCCGGATGCCGGGCTTCAATGTGGCCCAGCGAACGGGGCCCCGTCAAGATGCGGAGGGAGTGTGCAGATGTTCGTCCGCTCCCTCTTTCCGGATCAATGAACTCGCAGCGTGGGCAAGGAAATTACTGAAGGATTGATTGACATGGACACTGTTGGCGGCGCGTGGTGCGTGCTACCACTGTCGAGGCAGAAATCCTGCTAAAAGGGGGTTCCATGAGACTGTCCCGTTTCACGGCATATGCTTCCTCACTCCTCCTGGCCGCGGCCGCCACCCTCACCGGGGCGGGAGCCGCACACGCGGACTCCGGGTCCCAGGGCGCCGCCCCGGCCTACGTGGCGCTCGGCGACTCGTACTCGTCCGGCGTCGGCGCCGGCAGCTACGACAGCGGCAGCGGCAACTGCAAACGCAGCACCCGCGCCTTCCCGGCCCTGTGGGCCGCCGCCAACAAACCCGCGAGCTTCGGCTTCACCGCCTGCTCCGGCGCCCGCACCGACGACGTCCTCAACAGCCAACTGGGCCCGCTCAACTCCGGCACGGACCTGGTCTCCCTCTCCGTCGGCGGCAACGACGCCGGCTTCGCCGACGTCATGACCACCTGCGTACTGCAGTCCGAGGACACCTGTGTGTCCCGCATCAACCAGGCCAAGGCGTACGTCGACTCCACGCTGCCCGGCAAGCTCGACCGCGTCTACTCCGCGATCAAGGGCAAGGCGCCGTCCGCCCGCGTCGTCGTGCTCGGCTACCCGCGCTTCTACAAGCTCGGCGGGAGCTGTCTCGCGGGCCTGACCGAGCGCGAGCGCACCGCCGTCAACAGCGGCGCCGACCACCTCAACGCGGCGCTCGCCAAGCGCGCCGCCGACCACGGCTTCGCCTTCGGCGACGTCACCACCACGTTCACCGGGCACGAGATCTGCTCCGGCGCGCCGTGGCTGCACAGTGTGAACTGGGCGAACATCGGCGAGTCGTACCACCCGACGGCGGCAGGCCAGTCGGGTGGTTACCTGCCGGTCTTCAGCAGGTCCGCGTCCTGAGCCCGGACGGGCGGCCGGGGTCCCCGGCCCCGGCGGTCCCGGCGGTCCCGGTGGTTCCACTGGTCCCGCCGGTCCCGTCCGCCCGTCAGGGTCCGTAGGTCGAGGAGGAGCCCCCGCCCGTCGTGGGCTCCTCCTCCTCGCACGTCACGGAGTACGCCACCGCGTTGGAGTCCGCCCTCACCGGTGCGCGCACCTCGACGCTGATCTTGTTGTGGTGGGTGCCGGGGTCCGTGACGCCCGGCGCCTCGATGTGCTGCACGTGCTTCTCGTCGCCGCCGCCCCTGGGGAAGGCCAGCGTCTTCCAGCCGGGGTCGCTCGACTCGCCCTCCGCGGTCACCCAGCGGTACTCCACCTGCGTCGGGGTCCGGCCCGCGGTGAACACCGCGGTGAACGACGGTGCCGCGCCCTGCGCGGGCGGGCAGGCGCCGGTGTAGGACGTGCGGTGGCCGGTGAGGGCGACGCGCACGGACTGGGGCGGGTGCGGGCTCGTGCCGCCGCTGCCGCCGCCGTTCTTGCCGCCGCCGTCCGTCGCGCCGCCGTCGCCACCGCCGTTGGTGCCGCCGCCCCCTCCGTCCCCTCCGTTCCCGCCGCCACGAGTGCTTCCGCCGCCGTCCGTTCCACCGCTGCCGCCGCTGCTGTCGCCGCCGCCGGAGTCTCCGCCGCTGCCTCCGGTGTCACGGGCCTCGCTGCCCGCGTCGGTGCCGGAGCCGCCGCCCGAGCCGTCGCCGTCGTCGTCGCCGACCAGCGCGTACGTGAGGCCGCCGAGGGCGAGCACCAGCGCGGCGGCGCCCGCGACCAGGACGGCGGACGCGCGGCGCGAACGGGGCGCGTCGGCCGTGGTCGTGGCCGTCGTACCGCCGTACGGGGTGCCGGCCGACGCGGCCGACGCCGCCGCGTAACTGCCGGGCGGCGGTGGCGGCGTGGGCCCCTGGGGGGAGGCGACCGTCGGCGCGTAGGGCACGTCCCGGTGGCCGGCCGGGGGCCGCCCCTCGGCGACGAGCCGCAGGTCGCGCTCGGTGTCGGCGGCCGTGGAGCGCTCGGCGGGGTCCTTGCGGAGCAGGCCCTCGATGACCGGCGCCAGCGGTCCCGCGCGGCGCGGCGGCGGCAGCTCCTCGTCGACGACCGCGCGCAGCGTGCTCAGCGGGGTGTCCTGCCGGAACGGCGAGACGCCCTCCACGGCCGCGTACAGCAGGACGCCCAGCGACCACAGGTCGGACTCCGGCCCGGGGCGCCGGCCCAGCGCCCGCTCGGGGGCCAGGAACTCCGGCGACCCGACGACCTCGCCCGTCATCGTCAGGGCCGAGCTGCCCTCGACCATCGCGATGCCGAAGTCGGACAGGACGACCCGGCCGTCGTTGGCCACCAGGACGTTGCCGGGCTTCACGTCGCGGTGCAGCACCCCCGCGTTGTGGGCGGCCCGGAGCGCGGCGAGAACTTCCGCGCCCACGTGGGCCGCACGCGCGGGCGGCATCGGCCCCTCGGAGTCGAGGACGTCCGACAGGGACAGGCCCCGCACCAGCTCCATGACGATCCACGGGCGGCTCTCCTCGCGCGCCACGTCGTACACCGTGACGACGTTGCGGTGCGGGATGCGGGCCGCCGCCCAGGCCTCCCGCTCCAGGCGGGCGTACAGCCGCTCGACCTCGGGGGCCGGCAGGCCCGCCGGCGCGCGGACCTCCTTGACGGCGACCTCGCGGCCGAGCACGTCGTCCCGGGCCCGCCACACCGTGCCCATGCCGCCCTCGCCGAGCGGTGCGAGGAGGCGGTACCGCCCCGCGATCACGCGCTCCTGACCGGTCACGGTCCCCCCTTCGCAGCCGTGCGATTGTCCACAAAAGTAGCCCAACCGAGCCTGGTTGCGGCCCCCTTGGGGACCAATCCGCAACCGAGGGCGAGGACGCCGCAGGCGGAGCCGGGCGGCGCGGGGCGGTGGGCGCGGGGCGGTGGGCGCGGGGCGGTGGGCGCGGGGCGGCGGGCGTGGGGCGGTGGGCGCG
>NZ_JASCXL010000100.1:0-34567 GCF_030010595.1 Streptomyces sp. CC224B
GCGCGCGGCCACGCTCCGCGGGCACGACGCGCCGGCCCTACGGGCCGGGAGCCGCCAGGCCGCTCCGCGGCCTAACTTCCTTGCTCCGCAAGGAAGTTGATGCGGCGTCACTCCGTGACGCCGCAGGAATTAGCTACGCGAATTACCAAAAGACGCAGCTACAAGGAGGGGGCCGGGGTGAGGAATTCTCATACCTGACGGTGTGTCATATTCCTTCTCTTTTTCGGGATTCATTTCTCAGTTCCGCTTCGATTCCTACTCGGCTTACCTTTGAGTGGCGAACGAAAGTAAAACCTTCCTGCAACACATATAAAGACCTTATAGTCGCCAAGAAAAGAACGCCGCAAAGCAAACCATGACCACTCCCCCGCACCCTTTGCTCATGGGGAGACCCCGGCGGCGCAAAAGAGTCCAACACAGCTCTGCACCACCAAGGTCCCGTAGCAGGACCGCGCCACGAGGGAGCGCAGGCTCGGGCCAAGGAGCCCTAGGGCCTGTCCGACGGGTCAGGGCGGGCGACGGGTACAGCAAGTCGTCGCAGGTTCCTAGCCTGCCGCCCCGCGCGGCCCTGATCGCGGGCGGGGCTCTGCGCTCAAGAGCGGTAGCGGGTCCTCCTGGAGGGCGCTACCACTGCCCTCAGCTGGTCCCCGCCACCGTCCGTCTCAGGGGCACGCCTCGAAGCGGACGCGCCCGTCGCTGCCCTCGGGATGCTCGGCCAGCGGCACGACACCGAGGACGAAGCGGCACGGCGGGCAGAGGTAGATCACGCGCCCGCCGCACGACGCGGTGTGCTCCAGGGCGACGGCTATCGGCTCACCGGTCTCTTCGTCGCACTCGCGGCATATCCGGATCATGACTGCCTGCTGAGCGCGAGGCGCAGGGCCCGGAGGCTGCCGTGCTGGCAGCCGTGGCCGCACCGGATGACGAAGACCGGCCGCTCCCCCGGCGGGCGCGGCCCGGGGGCGTAGACCCGGACGCCGTCACCGGGGCACAGGCCGCATTCACCCAGGCGGCACTCGGGGGACAGGGGGGCCGGCGGGGCCTTCATGCCGACCGCCTCCCCGGCGCACGGGGCAGGTGCCGCTCCGCGATACCTGCGCGCAGGCGCTCGTCCTCGTCGGCGGGGCGGACGCGAGCGGGGTCGGCGTCCCACTCGCGTCCGCCGCCCGGGGGCCGCAGTTGCAGGTACCCGCCGACGCGCCCCATCACGCGGCCTATCCTGGCTCGCTCGGTGTCGACCACCAGGTCGTACATCCTGGGCTCTCTCATGGCTCAAGGCCCCCTTGCCGGGCTTCTTCCAGCTTGCGTTCCAGGGCCGCGACCTCGTCGACCAGGCGGCGGGCTCGCGCGAGTTCGTCGGCGATCCTCGCGACGACGTCCGCGCGAGCGCTGCCGAGGACGACCAGCCCCAGCGCCGGGGACGCGTGGTCCACGGTGAGGCTCGGCAGGACGATCCGGCCTGCTTTCCAGAGCGCTGTCCTCAGGGATTCAGTGGCCGTGTGCGGGTCGACGGGCTGTGGCTTCTTGCGTGTGGCCATGGCCAGAACGCTAGAGATCAGCCCTCGCCTGAAGCGAGGACAGTTACATGAAGTTTCTTGACGCAGCGAGGGAGTTACGAGAAGTTTCTGACGCGAAGCAACTACGCGTCTGTAGCGCGGACTTGATCCCAGGGATGCTGATCGCATTGCTTCCCCGACGAGAGGACGAAGTCATGCGACTGCGCTTCAACGGCACCGGCAGCGGGGGCGGCTCCTGTCCTGCCGTGCACGAGATCGTGGGCACGGGCGACGTGGTGGTGCACGGACCGCGGCTCACCGATCCCACCGCCCTTGCCCAGCTCCAGCACATCGACGACGACGAGATCCCCATCGTCGTCCCGCGCAACACGTTGATCGATTTCGGGCCGAAGGAGCGCGACACCGCGCCGCGCATCCTCGACCCGAAGGAGTTCTCCCGCATGTTCGAGAACTTCCAGCACTCCGCCTGGCACTTGGAGATGCGGACCCGCTACGCGGTCGACGAAGCCACCGACACCTACCGGCAGTTCGTGCGCGGCGAGAAGCCGGCCTGGGACATGGACTCGCCATGGGCCCGGACCATCAGCGCCAAAACCCGGGGCGGCGCGTACGTCGGCCGCGTCCGCATCGTCGACGACCCGCCGACCGAGGGGCAGCGGTACCTTCTCGCGCACGCAGAGCACAACGCCGACCTCGGCGAAGACGTACGGAACATGTGGCGCGCGGACGCCGAGCGCGTCCACCTGCCGGACGAGGACTTCTGGATCTTCGACTCGCACATCGTGGCCCTGTGCCTCTGGGGCGACAACGACGACCTGACCGGTGCCGAACTGATTTCGGAGCCCGCGCGCGTCAACCAGTACAACCGGCTCCGCGACATCGCGCTGCACTACGCCACGCCCTACCGGGAATTCGTGGCACAGATGAACGCCATGCAATAGAGAAACAGAGGTACCGGTGAGCACGGACTATCAGCAGGCACGCAGAGCGCTCGGGGTACGGCTGCGCGAACTGCGCTACTCCTCCCCCGATGGCCGGCTCACCGGTACTCAGCTCGCCGAACGGCTCGGTCCGGGCTGGAACAAGGTAAAAATCAGCAGGTTGGAAAACGGCAAGCAGACGCCGACCAGCGACGACCTCCAGGCATGGGCGCAGGGCACCGGTCAGCCGGAAACGTATGACGAACTCCTCAAGCAGTTGCGCGGCTTCGAGTGCCGTATCCGGTCCTGGCCGCGGCAGCTGTCGTCCGGCCACAGGCCCGTGCAGGACGCGGCCACCCTTGAGGATGAGCGTTCGCGCGTACTGACCATCTGGGAGAACTGCCTGGTACCCGGTCTCCTCCAGATTCCTGAATACGCCCGGCACGTCTTCATGCGGCATGCAGAGCTGATGCGGTCGCCGCGGGACACAGAAGACGCCGTGCGCGCACGCGTCGAACGCCAGGCGGGACTGTACCGGCCGGGACGGAAGTACCGGATCATGATGTGGGAAGGCGCGCTGCGCTCGCTCGTTTGTCCGCCCTCTGTCCTTGCCGCACAACTGGACCGGCTGGCGGGCGCCATCGGTCTGGACACCGTCGAACTCGGGGTCATTCCCTTCAGCGCCTCGCTGAAGGTCTGGCCGGGCAATGGCTTCTGGATCTACGACGAACGTCTTGTGATCGTCGAAGACTGGCACGCCGAGCTGTGGATCGATGACGCCGACGGTATCGCCGCTTACCTGCGCACCTGGAACACGCTGCGCGAGTCCGCCGTCTACGGCGCCGACGCCCACAACGTCATCCACGGGGCGCGGCGCGCGCTTGCCACCCGGTGACTAAGAGATGGGGCCAGGTGCGGTAGTGACCGGTAAGCGCTGGTCAGCGGGGGGCCGAGCTTGGACTGGCCAGGTTCTCCGTCACGGGCAGGCACTCGGTGAGCAGGTCGAGGATGTCGCGCCAGGCCCGTTCGGCGTGCAGCGGGTGGTGGCCGATGCCGGGGCGCACGGTGTGGTCGACCGGCGGGTGGTGGAAGGCGTGCAGGGCGCCGCCGTAGAGCACCAGGCGCCAGTCGACACCTGCGGTCTGCATTTCCGTGGCGAAGGCGTGCCTCTGTTCGGCGGACATGATGGGGTCCTCCGAGCCGACCCCGGCCCATACGGGGCAGCGGATGCGCGCCGACTCGTCCGGACGGCCCGTGGCGAGTCCGTTGACCGTTCCGATCGCGCGCAGGTCGACGCCGTCGCGTCCGAGTTCCAGCGCGATGATGCCCCCGGTGCCGTAGCCGATGGCGGCGATGCGGTCGGGGTCGGTCCGTGGTTCGGCGCGCAGCACGTCGAGTGCCGCGTGGCCGATGCCCCGCATGCGGTCGGGGTCGGCGAGCAGTGGCATGCAGCGGGCCAGCATCTCCTCGGGGTCGCCCAAGTAGCGTCCGCCGTGGAGGTCGAAGGCCAGCGCTATGTATCCGAGCTCGGCGAGGGCGTCGGCTCGGCGGCGCTCGACGTCGCTGAGCCCTGTGCCTTCTGGTCCGAGCAGCACTGCGGGGCGGTGGTCGGTGCCGGCCGGGAGGGCGAGGTGCCCGGTCATTGTCAGGCCGTCGGCCGGGTACTCGATCGTGCGCGTCGAGATGGTCATGGGACTGGACTGTAGTGATCGTCGAGCTCGGCCCGGCCGGTGTTCTGCCGTTGGCAGACCAGCATGGATGTCCCTTTGGAATGCGGCGGCGTATACCGGGCCCGGCCCCTCGGAGGGGCGTCACCGTGTCTGCCGCCGTGGGAGCAGCATGGCGTGGAAGAGTGGAGCGTTCTTCCGGTGGGGGTTGGAGGTCTCCTAGGACGTGCCAGCCGCAGGGCGGAGGGTGTGTGGGCCCTGGCGGGCCTTGTTGTCCTGGCCGTGGTCGTTCGCGGGTTGGCTTGAATGGCTCAACTGGTCGTATGGGTACGGGCGTTCGGGGCATCCGGGTTTTAGGCCGGTCGTCGGACCGGATCTTGGAGCGACCGATCCGAAGGAGCGGGAGATGACTACGCAGTACGGCAACCAGCCGGTCGGGCAGCGCCGTGCCCCGGCCAGGAGCGGTGCCAGCGAGAACGTTCTGAGCATCATCGCGATCGTCCTGGGTGCGATCGGTCTGCTCTTCCTGCCGATCGTCTTCGGGCTGGGCGGGCTGATCCTGGCTCTCATCGCCAAGTTCGCTCGGCATGAGCGGCTCTCCACCATCGCCCTGATCGTCGGCGCCGTCGGGTTGATCGGCGGAATGGTTCTCGGCGCGATCGTCGCCAGTTAGCAGGGCCTGCCTGGCATGGTGGGGTTTCTTTCGGCGGCCTGGATCCCGCGCTTCGCGCGGTGGGTTTCAGGCCGCCGAAGCAGGTCCCTGTTCCGGCCGGGTCGTTCTTTGTGGTCCGGCTGTTCAGGCGGCGAATCCTACTGAGCTGACGTACTCGTATTTTCCCCATTGTGAGCCCAGGTTGACCATTTGGTCGATCCAGGCGTTGTCGAGCGCGTGGGTGTCTCCTCGGGTCCAGGCGTCGATGATGGCGTCCCAGTTGCGGATGTTCAGTCTTCGGTATTCGAGGACGCGTTGGTGGGGAATGGGGACGCGGCTTTGGTCGAGAGGGTGGATCTCCACCCGTGTTCCGCCGTTCGCGTTGAGGCGTTTGAGGAGGTAGCGGGCGACGTTGCGGCGGCGCAGTGTGCGGTAGGCGGTGTCGATCTTTGCCAGGTTGGCTTTGTTGGGGCGTTGTCTGCCGGTGAGCCAGGCTTTGAGGGTGCGGGGGGTGACGGTGATGCCGGCTTGGCGCATGGCGTCGTGGCCGGCGGTTGAGCGGGTGAGGTAGCGCAGCCGGGCGGTGAGGCCGCGGCGTGTGGTGAGGGGGGAGGCGATGCCTCCGGCGAGGGAGTCGAGTACGTGTGCCGCGGCCTGGCTGCCGCGCTCGCCGCTGGCGCCGTAGCGTCCGAAGTCGTGTGTCCTGTCCGGCATGCGGGGTGTTTACCGTTCGCCCGTGGGGAGGGTGTAGATGTCTTTCACTTTCACTTGGGACACGCCGCGTCCTTCGGTGAAGACGTGCTTCCAGTCGCCGGCGACGTGGAGTTCGTCCGTTCCCATGACGCGCATGACGGGCAGTCCCGCAGTGTGTGCTCTGTGGGCTTTCAGCCATAGGTTGACGAATGCCTGTGAGCGGATGATGTGCATCCAGTCCGGGCGGTAGATCGCCCGGTTGAAGTTGGATTCTCCCATGGTGGACACGAACTTAGAATACATGGATTTCACGTATTCCAGGGTGACTTCGTCGTTTTCGGTGATGGCTTCCTCCCGGGCGTCGCGCAGGATCTGCCGGAATTTCTCGAAGAGTTGTTCCGTCGCTCCGGAGGTCCATGATTCGTGGATGACCGGCGGATCGCACAGCGGACCGTAGGGCCCGGTGGCGAGGCGTTGCAGGAGGCGCAGGACGGGTTCGGTGACCCAGACAGGGCCTGGTTCCTCCCGGGCGCCCATCGGGTTGGGGAGGTGGGCGTGGTGGTCCCATGGCGGCGGGGTGATGAGGTGGATGCCGGCGCGGCGGCGGGAGTGGACGTTTCCGGTGGAGTGTTCCAGGGCGCCGAGGGGGAGGTGGGTCTTGAGGGCGGACAGGTAGGCGCCGTTGATGTCGAGGGCGGTCACCTCCATCCCGCCGGACGGTGCGTCGGGGCGTGTCCAGTGGGGGCGGGCCTCCCATACGTCGTCCGCGCCGTGGGCGGACTTCTTGCGCAGGATGTCGGGCAGCGGCGGGTGGCCGACGAGGTCGTAGCGGGCGCCGATGCGGCAGGCGTCGAGCAGGGCCATGGCGTCGGGGATGGCCCGGCGCTGCAGTTCCGCGGTGGCCGCGGTCAGGTCGCCGCCCGCGGTGGCGAGGGCTTCGTGGACGGCCTGCGGGATCAGGTCCGTGATGCGGCTCCCGGTGTGGGGGGCGCGGCGGCGTGCGGGTGCCGGTGTGGGGGCGGGTTGTGTGGTGGGGGGCGGGGAGGTGGGGTGAGGGGCCGCGGGGGTTGGGGGTGTGGCGGGGGGCGTTGCGGGGGCTGGGGGTGCTGGAGGGGGTGTGGGGGCGCAGTCGGCCGGGTCGAGGTGTTGGGGGTAGCCCTCCACGTGGTGGGTGGCGGGCGCTGCGCACAGGACGCACGGGGCGGGTGCGGGCAGGCGGTCCGGGTCGCTGTGGGGTGGCTGTTCGGCGGTGGTTGAGGGGGTGGTCGGGGGGGTGCGGGGCGGGGGTGCGGCGTGGTCGAGTTTGGTTTTGAGGCCGTGAAGGAGGCGCCGGTATTTGGCGCGTGCCTCGCCGGTGGGGTCCCAGCGGCCGGCTTCCCAGGCGCTGACGGTTTCCCGGCTGACGCCTACGGCCTGGGCGACTTGGGCCTGGCTGAGTCTGGCCGTGCGGCGCAGTTCTCTGCGTTCGGCGGGTGCGGGCAGTTCGTCGTCGGTGTTCACGGAGGCCAGCAGGGCGTCTACCGCGTCGAAGTCCACGGCCTTCTCCTTCCTCTTCGCATCCACTCCACATGCCACTTCACATGTCACTTCACGCTTCACTTCACATTTTACTTGGCGGGCGCTTCACGGGATTGCCTTCGCAGGGGCGCCGTGCCGGTGGACCGGAGCGGAGCCGCAGGCTGCCCTGCCCGCCGGCCCGGGTGCGCTGTGTTGTCGTTCCGGGTTGTCGTTCCGACGGGGCGGGGTTCGGGTGGAACGGTTTTGCCCGGTGGGGTCTCTGACTGTCTGTACGGCTGTATCCGCTGGTGAGGAGTTGTTCTGCATGGTGCGTCGTTTTCGTGTGCTGCTGCTGACCGCCTTGGCGTTGGCCATGGCGTCGGTGGTGTCGTCCGCCCCGGCCTTCGCCGTCATCGGCGGGTCGAAGAGCACCTATGGTCCGTGGGCGGTGCGCATGCTGGTGGACGGCAAGCCGGCGTGTACGGGGACGGCGGTGGCCCGTCAGTGGATCCTGACCGCCTCGCACTGCTTCTACGAGCAGGCGCAGCCGGTCGCCGACAAGCGGATCTCCTTCCGGGTGGGCCATCTCGACATGCGCAAGGGCACCACGGTGCGGCCCATACCGCGCAAGCGGGTGGGCAGTGCGCGCGCCGACATGATGCTGGTGAAGGTCGCGCCGATGAACGTGCCCACGGCGCGCCTGTCCACCGTCGGTGTGCGCCGCGGCCAGCTCGTGCGGCAGTACGGCTGGGGTGCCACGTGCACCACGGACGAGAGCGCCTGCCAGTCCAACGTGCTCAAGCAGTCGAAGCTGAAGGTCGTGCGGGCCAGTGATCCGCTGTGCGCGGGCCACACCGCGCCGGGCGGCCCTGACTTCTGCATGAAGAAGGTGTCGGGGATTCCCGCCGGGGGCGACTCCGGGGGCCCGGTGATGACCATCGGCCCGCGCGGTACCGAAACCCTCGTCGGCGTCTTCAACGGCTCGGACCGGGAGAAGAGCGCGGAGGCCGGGGAGGTTTCCCAGCAGCTCGCCTGGATTCGCTCGGTCATCCGGCGGTAGCGGCGCGGGCGGCCGCGCCGGGGGTGGAGGCCGCGGGGCGGTGGCCGTTGTCGTCCCGCGGGGAGCTGGAGCCCGGGCCGCTGCTCGGTGTCGAGCCCGAGGCCGTCTGTCCCTGTATCGCCCTGCTGGCCCTGCGCACCGCCCCCGGCCCCGGCCCCGGTTCCGGTTCCGGTCCGGCGCCCGGGTGACGTTCCCGGGGGCCGGACCAGCGGTTCGTACCGTGTGCGTGCCGCGCACGGCATGCGCTCCGTGCCTGGCCGCCTGGTGCGTTGTGGGGGACGGCGCAGGCACGGTGGTGCGCGGGCAGCCGGCGCCGGGTGCGCGGGCACCACCGGCCCGCGTGCCCCGCGCCACAGACGCGCAGGGCGCTGCCCGCCGGCTGTGAGCGGGCCGGGCGGGCAGCGGACCTCCCCGCGCGGGCGCCGTTGCACGACACCGGCAGGCCGCCCGTGCTTTTCCTCGCGGGCCGCGACCCGCGGGGTGGGTGAACGTTCGACCAGCCGGTGGCAGGGAATCTAGGGCCGGGTCACGGGCGCGCCTATCCGGAAGGCCTCACTTACGGATACGCAATTAACCCCGGTGGCTTCCCGCATGGTCTAGTCCTGACCTGCGGTTTCGGTGCCGCCGCTGCTGTCGGTGAGGGCGGTGGGGCCGGTGAGGGTGGCGGCGGCGGCCAGTTCCTGGCGGCTGGCGGTGCCCAGTTTGCGCATCGCCCTCGCCACGTGCTGTTCGACCGTGCGCGGCGACAGGTGCAAAGTGGTGGCGATCTCACGGTTGGTCAGCCCGTTGCCGGCCAGCTCGGCCACCTCGCGCTCGCGGGGTGAGAGCTGGTCACGGTAGGAGGGGCGTCCGGGCCGGCGCCGCTCGGGCCGGTGGGTACGCGACAGGGCGCGCACCCGGGCGGCGTCCCACACCGCGCCCAGGTCGCTGAACTGCCCGGCGGCGAAGGACAGTTCGGCCAGCCCCTGCTCCCGGCTCACGCCCTGTCCGGCGTGCCCGGCGTGTGCGCCGCCGCGGGGGCCGTCGTCGCGGGTGTCGTCGTGCGTACTGTCGTGCGCGTCGACGTGGGGGGTGTCGTGCGCGTCGTCGTGGGTGGTGTCGTACGGGGTGTCGTCGTGGGTGGTGTCGTCGCCGGGGGCCTGGGTCGCTGCCAGGGCGCAGCGGCCGGCGCCTTCGGCGACCAGGGCGCGTGCGTAGGGGCGGGGCAGGGCGGCGTAGGCGTGGCCGGCGCGCCGGTAGAGGGTCATGGCTGCGGCGGGGTCGCCGGTGGTCTCCGCCAGTGCGGCTCTGGCCCAGGTCAGGGCGGCTTCGGCGGAGGGGGCCTGCAGGCCTTGCAGGCCGCGGGCGTAGGTGTCGACCAGGGTGCGGGCCGCGGTGCTGTCGCCGGCGCGGGCGAGGGCTTCCACTGCCCAGGGTGCCAGTTCCGCGGCCCAGACGAAGACGCCTTTGGCGGTGACGGCGGCCCAGGCGGTGCGGGCGTGTGCGGCGGCCCGGGGAAGGTCCTGGCGGGCCAGGGCCAGGCGGATGAGGGCGCCGGCCAGGGTGGCGCCCAGGGGGGCGGCGGCGTGCTCGGCGTGGGGGGCGTCCTTGCCCGAGAGCCAGGAGGCGGCCGGGCCCCAGCCGCCGCGGGCGAGGTGGAGCAGGCCGAGGACGGTGCGGGCGTCGGCGGAGATGACGGGCATGTCGGCGGTCTCGCGGACGAACTCCTCGCAGCGTTCGCCGAGTCCTTCCCACTGGCCGGTGGCCCACTGCAGCAGCAGGCGGGTGCCCAGTGCCGTCCGCTCGGTGTAGGGGGCGCCGCTGCGGGCGGACAGTTCCAGGCCTTTGGCGAGCAGTTCGCGGGTGCGGTCGTAAAAGCCCAGCCACATCGAGGAGTCGGCGGCGTTGCACAGGCCGCGGGCCACGTGGCGGCGGCAGCGCGGGTCGGGGCTGTCGACGGGCAGGGCCTCGATGAGCCGCCAGCCTTCGGGGTTGCCGTAGCTGAGGGCCAGGCCCGCCCGGTTGGCGGCCACCGCTGTCTGGACGACCTCGTCGCCGCTGTCGGCGCTGGCTTCCTCGGCGGCGCGCATCCAGGCCAGGTGGGTCTGCAGGGAGTTGCCCGGCCAGTAGGGCATGGCCAGTGCCGACATGGCGCGGGCGGCGAGTTCGGGGCGCTGCTCGCGCAGTTCCTGGGCGGAGCGTTCCAGTTCCGCCCAGCCTTTGGGGCCCATGCCGACCTGGTTGCACAGCAGCAGGCCCAGGTCCAGGCGGACCTGGCCGCGTACGGCGGGGGGCAGTTCGTCGTCGCGCACGATCTGGGTGAGGACCTCCACCGTCTGGTCCGAGCGCAGGGCCAGGACGGCGCTGGCGGCCAGGATGGGGGCCAGGCGGGCGCGGGCGTGCCGCGGGACCAGGGGTGAGGCGAGGGTGTTCTCCAGCAGGGTGATGGCCTGCTGGTGGCGGCCTTCGGCGGCGGCCTGGCCGGCGGCGCGTTCCACCGCCCGCAGCCAGGCCCGTACCTGGCCCGCGGCGTGGTGGTGGCGGGCCAGGGCCGCCCAGGGCACGGGGTGTCTGCGCTGGAGGAGGGCGGCCGCCCGGGCGTGGAGGTCCTGGCGCAGTGGTGCGGGCATCGCCTCCAGTACGGCGGGGGCGGCCAGCGGGACGGGCAGGGTGTAGCGGTGTTCGGCTTCTTCCACGACGGCGGCGCGGGCGAGGGCGGCGGTCAGGGGTTGGGTGTGGCCGGGTGGGAGTCCGGCCACGGTCAGCAGGTCCGCGCCGGGGGCCGGTTCGTCCAGGACGGCGGCGGCCCACACCACGCGCCGGGCGGGTTCGGGCAGGGTGTGGGTGCGGTGCAGCATCAGTTCCGCCAGCCGTACCGGTACGCCGGCGGCGTCGACGTCGGCGGCGGTGCAGCGGCCTTGGGTGCGTTCGCGCAGCACGGCCAGCAGGTCGGTCACCACCTGGGCGACGCCGCCGGAGCGTTCGTGCAGGCGGGCCACGGCCTGGGGGGTGCATCGGGTGCCCAGGGCCTCGCCGGCGGCCCGGGCCACCTGTGCGGCGGACCAGGGCCGCAGTGGGTGGCGCAGCACCATCAGGTCGTCGGGGTAGCGGGGCGGGGGTGTGCCGAGGGGCAGGCCGGCGTGGGGCAGGTCTTCAGGGCGGTAGGTCAGGACGAGGGCTGTGTGGGGGCGGGCGTGTTCGACCAGGTGCCGTATGCGGGCCAGGGTGTCCGGGGCGGCCGCGTGGACGTCGTCCACCAGGATCAGTGCGGGCGGGGCGGGTTCGGTGGCGGTTCCGGGGCCGGTGGCGGGGGCGAGGCCGGTTCCGGGACCGGGGGCGGTGGCGGGGGCTAGGCCGGTTCCGGGGCCGGTGGCGGTTCCGGCATCGGGGCTGGCGGCGAGGCCGGGGCTGGTGGCGGTGGAGGCGGCCGTCGGAGTGAAGGGCGGGGTGGAGGCGGGGGTGGCGGAGCCGGTGCCTGTGGCGGTCTCGGTGGCGGTGGCGGCGTCCGGGCCGGACGGGGCGGCGGCGGGAGGCGGCGGGGGGCTGCCGCAGCGCCAGGACAGTGCCGCGCCGGCGGCCTCGGGCAGCTCGGCCAGGCGCCGCAGCAGGCGGCTCTTGCCGGTGCCCGCGGCACCGGCGACCCAGACCAGCACGGACCCGGGGGCCTGTCCGGCCAGGGTGCGCCGTATCCGGCCTATCCAGAATTCCTCACCCTGTGTGACCACATTGCTCCCCAGCGCTGCCCACCAGGCGTTGCGGGTTTCTTTGCGTATCCGTATTCCGCCCGGCACTGATTGTTTTCCGCCGTCGAGGCTTGACAGCGTGCAAGGCGCCAGTATGCGACGTCGCGGGCCAAGCAGCGGGAGGACCGCATGATCACCGCCCAGCACCAGCACCGGCCCCTTACGGGCCCCGGTGCCCGGCCGGACGCCTCCCCGGCCCCGGCGGACTCCCCCGGCCCGGCCGCCGCGGCCGCTGTCCGTACTGTTCCCGCTGTGGCCGCCGCCGCGGAAGAGGCGGTGACCACCTGGCCGGCCACCGCGGCCGCCGCCCCGGCGCTGCGCCGCTTCGCGACGGCGTCCGCGCGCACCTGGCGGCTGGAGGCCGCCGCGTGCGAGGTGCTGGCGCTCGTCGTCACGGAGCTGGTCACGAACGTCATCCTGCACAGCGGCAGCCCCCGTGTCACCCTGCGGCTGCGGCTGCTGCCCGGCCTGCTGCGCGTGGAGGTCCACGACACCGGGTGCTGGCACCGCCGCGTGACGCGCCGCCCGGCCCGGCACACCACCGGCCCCGACAGCGGCACCCCCGACAGCGACGCCGTGGACAGTGCCCTGGACGACGTCGCGGACGGCATCGTGGACGGCGTCGTGTACGCCGAGTCCGGCCGCGGCCTGGCCCTGGTGCGGGCCTGTGCCGCCTACACCACCGTGCGCCCCTCCCGTAAGGGCACCACCGTCCTGGCCGAACTGGCCCTGGCCTGAGCCCCTGTGGGGCCGCGCGGCCGTACAGCGGTCGCGCGCGGCACCCCGTACGGCGGCCACACGGGGCTCGTACGGGGCCGGTTCGGAACCCGCACGGGGCCGGTCCGGGCTGCGGCCCGGGCGGGCGGGTCCTAGCCGTGGCGGGCGATCAGGGCGGCCACTTCGTCGCGTACGACGCCGAGCCCGAAGACGCACGGCGGCCGGGCGGTTACGGGCGCCGGGGCGCCCGTGCGGCGCTCACCGGGGCGTAGCGGCGGTGGTCGTGGGCAGGTAGCGCGGGGTCCGCCACGCCCTGAGGCGGTCCTCCACCGCCGCCCCCAGGGCCAGCAGTCCGGCGTCCTGGCGGTCACCGGCCATCAGCAGCACCCCCACGGGCAGTTCGCCCGCCCGTCCCGCGGGCACCGACAGCGAGGGGTACCCGGCGACCGCTGCCGGAGTGGAGGAAGGGATCACGTCGTTGTCGCCCCGGGCACAGTCGGTGGTCCAGGCCGGCGGGTTCGTCGGCGCGGCGATCGCGTGCAGGCGGTGGGCGGCCATCGTCTCGTCGATCGAGCGCCGCGAGAGGTCCTTGAGCTCCGCGCGCATCGCCCGGTAGGCCGGGTCGGTGGTGGGCGGCGCGGCCAGGGCCTGTTCGAACAGCTCCTGTCCCGCGAAACAGGTCCGCTCCTCAGGGTGGGCGCGGTTGAAGGCGATCAGCCCGGCCAGGTCGCGGGGGCCCTGGCGGGTGCGCAGGTAGGCGTTGATGTCCCGGCGGAACTCACTGAGCAGCGCGGGGAATTCCAGCTCGGCCAGGCGCCCCTGGTAAGGGGGTGTGACCTCCACGACCACGGCTCCGGCCGCGCGCAGCTTGCGCGCGGTGCGGGTCATGACCGCGTCCACCTGGGGTCCCAGGGCGGGCAGGCGCCACAGGCCGATCCGCTTGCCGCGCAGACCGGCGGGGCGCACTCCGTCGCCGTGCGGGGTCTTGCGGCCGCTCAGGACGGCCAGGGTGAGGGCGGTGTCCACGACGTTGCGGGCCATGGGGCCCGCTGTGTCCTGCTCGGCGGAGATCGGTACCACGCCTGCCTGGCTGACCAGGCCGAGGGTGGGCTTGTGGCCGACGACGCCGTTCATCCCGGCCGGGCACACGATCGAGCCGTCCGTCTCGGTGCCGATGGCCACCTGCGCCAGCGAGGCGGCCAGTGCCGCGGCGGAACCGGAGGAGGAGCCGCACGGGTTGCGGTCCAGGACGTAGGGGTTGCGGGTCTGCCCGCCCACCGCCGACCATCCCGAGGTGGGCTTGGCGGCACGGAAGTTGGCCCACTCCGACAGGTTGGTCTTGCCCAGGATCACCGCTCCCGCCCGGCGCAGCCGGCTCACCAGTGCGGCGTCGGTGGCGGGCGGCTTTCCCGCGAGTGCCAGCGAGCCGGCCGTGGTGGGCATGTCGCGGGTGTCGATGTTGTCCTTGAGCAGGACGGGGATGCCGTCCAGGGGTCCTCGCGCCGTGCCCTGGCGGTGTCTGGCGTCGCTGGCCGCGGCCTGGCGCAGGGCCGTCGCGCTGGTGTGCACCACCGCGTGGATGGTGGGATCGAGGGTCTTGATCCGCCGCAGGTACGCGCGGGTCAGTGCCGAGGAGGTCAGCGAGCCTTCGGCCATGCGCGCCTGTAACTGAGGGATGGTGACGGTGTCGAGGTCGATTCCCGCGGCCGGGGGCGCGCCGGCCGGGGGTGGGGAACTGCTGCCGGCGGCGCCGTGGTCGGCGGCCCGCGCGCCGGTGTCCGGTACGGCGGTCAGAAGGGACCCCGCGACGAGGGCGGCGGTCACTGCGGCGGTACTCCTGTGGCCCATGGGAGTCAGCGCACTACACGCGCGGCCCCGGGCGCAAGAGCGCGGAGCCCTTCCTGGACATCCGGGTGCCGGCGGCCGGGAGGCGCGCGGCCGGGGCGCGCGTGCGTGAGCGCGGCGGGTTCGGTCACGGCGGGTTCGGTCACGGCGAGCCCGCCCGCCTGCGTCGTGCGGCTGCGCGGCCGCGTGCAGGTCGCCGGGGAGGGCCGTACGCGTGCCGCCGCTCCGCCGGTGAGTGCCCCGGCCCGGTGCGGGCGCTGCCGGCCCGCCCCCGGCCGTCTGCCCGGCTGCCTGCGCGGGTGTGCGTGAGGGGTCAGGGGTGGCCGGCCCGTGGGGGCGGGGCGGGGAGGTTCAAGGCGGCGTGGCGCAGTGCGTCGCGGCAGGCCACGACGGTGGGGTGGCCGCTGCGGCCCCGGCGTACGACGGTGGTGATGCGGCGGGTGCCCCGGCCGCGCGGGAGGGGGCACAGGGCCAGGGCGGGGGGCCGGTCGCCGAAGACGAGGCCGGGCAGGAAGGCCGCGGCGTGGCCCTGTTCGGCCAGGCGCTGGTGGAGTACGAGGTCGGGGGTCTCGAACCGTACGTCGGGTTCGAAACCGGCCGCGCGGCACAGGGCCGTGGCCCACTGCCGGGCGGCCGTGCCCTCGGGTTCCATCACCCAGGGGTGGCCGGCGAGGGAGCGCAGGGCCGCTGCCGGGCGGCCGGGGCGAGCGGTGCCGGCCGAGGGGGGCAGGGCCAGGTGCAGGGGGTCCTCCAGCAGGTCCTGCTGTTCGAGTTCGGCGGGGCGCGGCGGGGGGTCGCCGGGGTACTCCTCGGCCAGGACGAGGTCGAAGTCGCGGGCCAGGAGGGCGGGCAGGGCCTTTTCCGGCTCCATCTGCGTGAGGTGGACGCGCAGGTTGGGGTGGTGGTGGCGCAGCAGGCCCAGGGCGGCCGGCAGGAGGGCCAGGGCGGCGGTCTGGAAAGAGGCGATGCGGAAGGTGCCGCTCAGGTCGGTCAGGGAGGCGGCGATGTCCGCCTCGGCGCGTTCCAGGCGTTCCAGGACCGCCTCGGTGTGGGCGACGAGGATCTCGGCCTGCGCGGTCAGCCGTACCCGCCGCCCGGCCGGTTCCAGGAGCGGGACGCCTGCTTCGGCTTCCAGCAGGGACAGTTGCTGGGAGACGGAGGAGGGGGCGTAGGACAGGGCGGTGGCGACGGCGGCGAGGGTGCCGCGGTGCTTGAGTTCGCGCAGCAGGCGCAGTCGGTGCAGGTCGAACACGGCGGGTGGCCTTTCGTCTGCTGCGGGCCGGGGGGTGAAGGATCGGTTTTTCCGATGAGTATAGGTGGGAAGGATTCGCTGGACCGATGGTGCGGGGGCGGCGGATGCTGGTGCGGTGCCTGACAACGCTTCCCTGAACCCCCCGACCGTCCCCGTCCCCTCCCCCGTGCCCGGGCCCGGGCCGTCTTCCGTGCCTTCGCCCGCGCCCGCGCCGTCACCTGAGCCGTCACCCGCGCCGTCCTCCGTGTCGTCACCCGCGCCGTCCTCGGCGTCCGTGTCCGTGCCGTCCTCGGCGCCGTCGTGGTTCGTACGGGCGGGTGCCCGGGCCTGGCGGTGTGCGCCCGCGCCCGCCCAGGTGCGGGCTTTTCACGCCTCGCTGCCCGACTACGCACCCACTCCCCTGACGGAACTGCCCGCGGTGGCCGCGGAGTTGGGGGTGGGGCGGGTGTTCGTCAAAGACGAGTCGTGCCGTCTGGGGCTGCCCGCGTTCAAGGCCCTGGGGGCGTCCTGGGCCGTGCACCGGATCCTCGCCGAGCGGGCCGCGCGGGGTGCGGCACCCGGCGTGCTCACCCTGGTGACCGCCACCGACGGCAATCACGGGCGGGCGGTGGCCCGCATGGCGCGCCGCCTGGGCCAGCGCGCCCATGTCTTCGTGCCCCAGGGGGTGCATCCGCGGGCCGTGGCCGCCATCGCCGCCGAACAGGCCCAGGTCACCGAGGTGGAGGGCACCTACGACGAGGCGGTGCGCCTGGCGGCCCGGGCGGGGGCCGGTGCGGACGCGGTCCTGGTCCAGGACACCGCCTGGCCGGGCTACGAACGGATCCCGGGGTGGATCGTGGAGGGCTACTCCACCCTGTGCGCCGAGATCGACGAGCAACTGGCCGCCGCCGGGATCAGCGGTCCCGACCTGGTCGGCGTCCCGGTGGGCGTGGGCTCCTTGGCGCAGGCCGTGATCACCCACTACCGCAGCCGCCCGGCAGGGGGCGGCCCGGCGCTGCTGTCGGTGGAGCCGCAGGCCGCGGCCTGCGTCCTGCGCAGCCTGGCCCGCGGCCTTCCGCTGAGCATCGCCACCGGCCCGACCGCCATGGCCGGGCTGAACTGCGGTACGCCCTCCAGCATCGCCTGGCCCCACCTCAGCGGCGGGCTGGACGCCGCGGTCGCCGTCAGCGACGCCGACAGTGCCCGCGCCGCCGAGGTGCTGGCCGGCGCCGGGGTGTCCTCGGGCCCGTGCGGGGCCGCCTCGCTGGCCGGGCTGCGGGCGGTGCTCACCGGTGCCGGGGCCGGTGAGCGCCGTGCCGCGCTGGGGCTGGGGCCGGCCTCGGTCGTCGTGCTGCTGAGCACCGAGGGCACCGCCGCCAACCCCCACCCCCTCCCCCGCCCCGGCCAGGACGGGCCGGGCGCGCGCTGAGCCCCCTGGCCGCGCCGCCCTGGGCGCCCGTGCGCCCGCCTCACCCCGGGGCCTGGGCCCGGTGGCGGTGACCCGGGGCGCGCCGGCCGGGCCCCGCCGGGCCCGGGGGGGGCGGCGGCGGGCCGGGCTGTGACGTGGGCCACGGGCCCTGGACCTCAAGTGCGCTTGACGCAGCAGGCTGTGGCCCACAGCGGGGCGGCCGCCGAGGCGGCCGCGCACCCCGTATCACCGGCTGACCCGTCCACGACGCTGCGCGGACCGCGCGACCCGCCCGGGCCGCCCTGGCGCGGACACCAGAACCCAGGAGAACCGCCATGGCCACGCTGCTGCACATCGACACCTCCCTCAACGGCGAGGACTCCCACTCCCGCGCCGTGACCGCCGCCTTCCGCACGGCATGGGAGAGCGAGCACCCTGAGGGCACAGTGATCTACCGGGATCTCGACGCCGACCCGGTGCCCCACCTGCGGGCCGGCGCCTACTACGCCGGCTACACCGCCCCCGCCGACCGGTCCCCGCAGCAGCGGGACGCCTTCGCCCTGCGCGCCGAGCTGATCGAAGAGGCCGAGGCGGCGGACGTGATCCTGCTCGGCGCGCCGATGTACAACTACTCCGTTCCCTCGACGCTGAAGGCCTGGATCGACCACGTCTTCACCGTGGGCCGCACCGCGTTGACCGAGTCCCCCTCCCTGGCGGGCAAGCCCGCCGTCGTGGTGACCAGCCGCGGCGGCTCGTACGAGAAGGGCACGCCCCAGTACGGCAACGACTACGTGCAGAGCTATCTGCGGCAGGTGCTCGGCGGCGGCCTGGGCCTGGACGTCACCTTCATCGTCGCCGAACTGACCCTGGCCCCGGCCGTTCCCGCGATGGCCGGCCTGGTCCCGCTCTTCGAGACCTCCCGCGAGCGGGCCCTGGCGGCTGCCGCCTCCCATGCCAGGGACCTGGCGGTGCGCCTGGCCGCATGACGGCCACCGGCCCCGCCGTCCGCCGCAAGGGGGCCGCGCCGGCAGGCTCACCGGGCGCCCCGGGGGGTGTCAGGGGGCGGGGGTGATGCCCCAGGCGGCGGCCCGGGCGGCGGCCGCGGCGCGGTTGGGCGCATCGAGCTTGGCCAGGATGTGCTCGATGTGGGTGCCCACCGTGCGCGGGGTGATGTGGAGGCGCTGGGCGATCTGGCGGTTGGTGCGGCCCGCGGCCAGTTCGGCCAGGACCTGCCGTTCGCGGGGGGAGAGCGGGCCCGGCGGCCGGGTGGCCGCACCCGGCACGGCGGGCACGGCGGCGGGTGGGCGCGGGGACGGGGCGGTGGCGGGGGCGAGGGCCGCGGCCAGGGACTCGGTGAGCAGGGTGACCGCGGCGCGCGCCGTATCGGGCGCGCGCCGCGGGTGGCGGGTGCTGATGTTGAGCATGCCGGCGTAGCGGCCCTCGGCGGTGAACAGGCACTGGGCCACGCCCCCCGCGATGCCCAGCGGGCGCAGCACGTCGGTGAAGCCGGGTGAGGCGGCCAGCAGGTGCGCGGGCATGTCGGTGAGCCACAGGCCGCCTTGGGCGGGGCTGTGCAGGACGGCGAAGACCGGGTCGTGGTGGAGGCGGTTTTCGATGTAGGCGGTGGCGTGTTCGGGGTAGGTGCCGGCCAGGGTGGTGTGGCGGCGGCGGTGGGGGTCCCAGCGGGTCAGGGAGGCGTGGTCGTACTCCAGGATTCCCGACAGCGCGGTCAGGACCTGGCGGAAGCCGGTGCGGGGGGCGTCGCGGGCGGCCTGGCGGACCTGGACGGCGGCGTCCAGGAGGTCCGGGGCGGGGTGCGGGGCGGCCATCCCCCCAGGATGATCTTGTGGGGGGTGGTGCGTCAATCGGCGAGGGCCTCGTGCACGATGCGGCCGTCGACGACGGTGAGGGTGACGGGGGCGGCGGGGATGTCGTGGGGGTCGGCGGTGAGCAGGTCGGTGTCCAGCACGCACAGGTCGGCGACCTTGCCGACTTCCAGGGAGCCCTTGTAGTGGTCGGCGAAGTCCTGCCAGGCGGCGTCGATGGTGTAGGTGCGGATCGCCTCGGCCAGGGTGATGCGCTGCTCGGGTCCGCTGACGCGGCCGGCGGCCTTGGACTTTCGCAGCATCATGGTGGCCACGCCCTGGCGCCAGTCGGGGTGGGTGACGGGGGCGTCGGAGCCGCTGGCCACGCGCAGGCCGGCGTCGAGGGCGTCGCGGTAGGGCCAGGCGTAGGCGGCGCGTTCGGGGCCGACGAAGTCCTCCTCCATGTCGGCGACGGTCCATTTGATGGTGGGGTTCATGTTGACGCCGAAGCCGTGGGCGGCCAGGACCTTCATGCTGTGGGCGGTCAGGAAGTCGCCGTGGATGGCGTAGTGGCGGGCGTCGTTGCGGGGGTGGGCGGCCTGGGCGGCGGCGAAGGCGTCGGCGACGGTGTCGATGGCGCGGTCGCCGGTGACGTGGACGCCGAGCTGGTGGCCGGCGGCGTGGGCGTGGCGGATCATGGCGTTGATCTGGGCGACGCGTTCGCTGTCGCTGTCGCCGCCCACGCACAGGCCGCCGCAGCCGCCGCCGACGTAGGGCTGGTGCATCCAGGCCGTCTTGTTGGGGACGATGCCGTCGGCGAAGATCTTCACGCCGTGGACGGCCAGGCGGCGCGGGTCGCAGCCGCCGCCGGGGCCCGGGGCGGTGAGGTCGGCGAGGGCGCGGGCGAACTCCTCGGCGGTGCCGGCCATGCCGGTGGGCAGCAGCAGCACGCCCAGGCGGGCGGTCAGTTCGTCCCGGTCCAGCAGCTCGCGGTAGACCTCCAGGGTCTGGGTGCCCAGGGCGCCGCGCATGATGCCCTCGCCGCCGGGGCCCAGGCCCGGTTCGGTGTAGCTGGTGATGCCGAGTCCGGCCAGGGTGGCCAGGGTGGAGCGGATGGCGTCGGTGCGCTCCTGGCGGCTCAGCGGGGGCAGGGCGTTCTGGATGAGGGCCTGGGCGCCTTCGTGGAGCAGTCCGGTGGGCTCGCCGGCCGCGTCGGTGACGATGGCTCCGCCGGGGGGTGCGGGGGTGTGGCGGGTGATGCCGATGCTGTGCAGGGCCCGGGTGTTGACCCAGGTGGCGTGGCCGGAGAAGGAGTACAGCACGACGGGGTGGTCGGGGCTGACCTGGTCCAGGTCGTGGCGGGTGGGCCGGCGCGCGGGATCGGCGGCGCACTCGGCGAGGTAGCCGGTGTCCCAGCCGTGCCCGGTGATCCACTGCCCGGCGGGGGCGCGTTCGGTGGCGGTGGCCACGGCGCGGGCCACGTCGGCCAGGGAGGCGACGGCGGGGTGGCCGAGGTCCAGGGAGAGCGGCGGGCTGGCCATGCCGAAGGCGCACCCGTGCAGGTGGGAGTCGTTGATGCCGGGCAGCAGGGTGGCCCCGTGCAGGTCGATGACGCGGGTGCGGGGGCCGATGAGCGGGGCGACGGCGGCGCGGTCGCCGACGGCGCTGATGGTGCCACCGGTCACGGCCAGGGCCGAGGCCAGGGAGAACTGCGCGTCCACCGTGATCACCCGTGCGTTGTGCAGCACCAGGTCCGCGTGCGTGTCCACGAAGAAGGGGTCCTTTCGCCGCCCGGGCGCCACCGGGCCGCCCGGGAATGATCTTCCTTCCGTGACTATCGCGGGGCCGGTGCCCGGTGCGCATCGGTCATTTCACCGATACGGGCTCCCGCCGGGGCGGCGGCCGCTGCCGGCGGGTCCGCGGGGCTGTGCCCCGCGTCCTGCGGGGTGGCGCTCAGTGGGCGGGCGCGCGCCGGGCGGGGTGGGGGGCGGCGTGGCCGGGGCGCCGGTAGGGCCGGGCCGGTGCTGCCGGCCGCGGTGCGGCGCGGTGTGGCGCGGTGCGGGAGCACGTACCGCCGCGCGAGAGGGGGGGTGGGGGTCAGGGTGAGGCGGGGGTGGGGCGGGTGGCGGTGGCGGCGTCGGGGTGGAGGGGGAAGATCTGGTCGAGGCCGACGATGCGCAGGATGCGCAGCATGTTGGCGGGTACGGCGGCCAGGGCGATGTCGGCCCGGGCGGTGTGGGCGTGGTGGCGTGCGGCGATCAGGGCGCTGATGCCGCTGGAGTCGCAGAAGGTGACGCCCTCCAGGTCCAGGACCAGGCGCCGGCCGGCGTCGAGGGGGGTGGCGGTGACGTGGGCGCGCAGGTGGGGGGCGGTGTGGTGGTCGAGCGCACCGGTGATCTCCAGGACGGGACCGGTCGCGGCGTCTCGCGTGGTGATCTGCAGTGGGTTCATCGTGTGCTTCTCGTCGGGGGGTCGGAGGCCGGTACGCCGAGGGCGAGCAGGGCGGTGTCGTCGTCGAGGCCGTCGCCGAAGCCGGCGAGCAGGCCGGTCAGGGCGTGGATCAGGCTCTGCGGGGGCCGGCCGGCGTGGCGGGCGGCGAAGGCGAGCAGGGCCTGGTCGCCGAAGAGGTGGGTGCGGTCGGGGCCGGTGCGGGCCTCGGTGAGGCCGTCGGTGTAGAGCAGGAGGGTGTCGCCGGGGGCCAGGGTGGTGGTGGCGGTGGTGAAGGTGGCGTGGGGCAGCACGCCGACCAGCAGGCCGCCGGGGGTGGGCAGGAAGTGGGCCGTGCCGTCGGCGCGCAGGACCAGGGCCGGGGGGTGGCCGCCGGAGGCGAGGTGGACGGTGAGGTGTCCGGTGGCGGGGTCGGGCTGGAGGGTGCCGACGACGGTGGTGCAGTAGCGGGGGTCGCCGCCGGCGGTGTAGCGCTCGTGGAGTACTTGGTTGAGGGTGGTCAGGGCGGCGACGGGGTCGGGGTCGTGCAGGGCCGCGGCGCGCAGGGTGTAGCGGGTCAGGGAGGTGACGGCGGCGGCCTGGGGGCCTTTGCCGCACACGTCGCCGAGGAAGAAGGCGAAGCGTGTGCCGTCCAGGGGGAAGACGTCGTAGAAGTCGCCGGTGAGGTGGTCGGGCGAGGCGGTGTGGTAGTAGGCGGCCGTCTGGACGCCGGGGACCTCGGGCAGGGTGTCGGGCAGCAGGGACTGCTGCAGCACGGCCAGGGTCTCCTGGAGGCGGGCGCGGTCGGCCTCGGCCTGCCGGCGGGCGTCCTCGGCCTGCCGGCGGGCGGCTTCGGCGTCCCGGCGGCCGCGCAGGAGTTCTTCTTCGTAGGCGCGGCGGTCGCGGGCGTCGAAGACGGTGGTGCGGATCAGCAGGGGTTCGCCGGTGGAGCCGTGTTTGACCACGGAGGAGACCAGGACCGGTATGCGGGTGCGGTCGGTGCGCACGAGTTCCAGGGCGATGCCGCTGATCTCGCCCTGCATGCGCAGCAGGGGGGCGAAGTGGGTTTCGTGGTAGAGCTTGCCGCCCGTGCTGAGCAGGTCGGTGAAGCGGAGGCGGCCCACCACGGCCTCGCGGGTGAGGCCGAGCCAGGTCAGCAGGGTGGTGTTGATTTTGGCGACGGTGCCGTCCATGAGGGTGGACAGGTAGCCGCAGGGGGCGTTCTCGTAGAGTTCCTCGGCGCTGTCCTCCAGCAGGGCGGCGAAGGCCGCGTCCGGGGCCGGCCCGCCGGCGCTGCAGCGGTCGCGGCGGTCGCGGGGGTCGTGGGGGTCGGGTTGCCGGTCGGTGCGGTCCATCAGCGCCGGGCCGCCAGGAAGGCCACGATGGCCTCGTTGGTGGCCCCGGGGGCGGACAGGTGCGGGCAGTGGCCGGTGGCGTCGAGGGTGACCAGCTGCGAGCCGGGTATCGCCCGGTGGACGAAGGCGCCGACCTCGCGGGGGGCGATGGCGTCCTGGGCGCACTCCAGGATCAGGGTGGGCACCGTCACGCTCTTCAGGTCGTCGCGGGAGTCGGACAGGAAGGTGGCGCGGGCGAAGACGCGGGCCATGTCGGGGTCGGTGGCGCAGAAGCTGTTGGTCAGTTCCTCGCCCAGTTCGGGGCGGTCGGGATTGCCCATGATCAGGGGGGCCATGGCCGCGGACCAGCCGAGGTAGTTCGCTTCCAGGGAGTCCAGGAGCTCGTCGATGTCCTGGGCGCTGAAACCGCCGCGGTAGCCGTCGTCGTCGAGGTAGCGCGGGGAGGGGGCGACCATGATCAGGGAGCCGATGTGCTGCGGGGCGCGGGCGGCGGCCAGGACCCCGGTCATCGCGCTGACGGAGTGGCCCACGAAGGCTGCCTCGCGCAGGTCCAGGGCCTGGCAGACCTCCACCACGTCCTGGGCGTAGCCGTCCAGGGCGCAGTAGCGGTCCTCGTCGAAGGCGGTCGGGTCCGAGCGGCCCGAGCCGACGTAGTCGAACAGCACCACGCGGTAGTCGCGGGCCAGGGCGGGGACGGTCAGACGCCACATGTTCTGGTCGCAGCCGAAGCCGTGCGCCAGGACCACCGCCGGACCTGCGGGGTTGCCGGTGACGGTGATGTTGTTCCTGCGGATGACGTCCATATCCGCCAGTGTCTCAAGTGCACCGAAGGGGCGGGTGGGGCGGCCCCGGGGGGCACCGGGCGGGGCGGCTGGGGTGGAGGGTGCTGTCCTGCCCGCCCCGCGCGGGGCGGGCAGGGGGTCAGCCGGCCAGGAGGGACTCGCCCTGGGGGCGGGTGCCGGGCAGGCGGTGGCGGGCGGCGAGCAGGGCGGCGTCGACGTCGCGGGTGCCGGTGGACACGCACAGGGTGTAGGCGACGTCGTCCATGCGCCGGCGTACCTGCTCGGTGCTGTTGTGCGTGTGCAGGGCGCGCAGCGTCTCGTACTGCTCGACCAGGTCCTTCAGGACGGCCGGATGTGCCATGAGCATGGGGGGGCTCCCTTGTCGCCACTCCTTGGGTGGGTAATACAGCCCCCCTTGTGCCCCGCCTGGGGCGGCGGCATTCGCCGGTGGTGGGGAAAAGGCCGGGCCGCCCCTCACCGGGGGGCGGCCCGGCCCGGGGGCGGGGTCAGCGCAGGTGGGCCAGGGCGGCCTTCATCAGTGCGGCGCGGCGCCCGGCGTCGGGGAGGTGTTCGAAGCCGAAGCCGAGCAGGACGCTGTCGCGGGTGGTGACGGCGGCGTAGGGCGTGTGGAGTTCGCCGGTGCGGGCCCAGTCGCCGGTGATGTCGGGGCTGCCGGGCGGGGGCGGTGCGGGGCGCCAGGCGCCCAGGGAGGTCTCGAAGCCCTCGGTGTCGGTGGTGGTGTCGCCGGTGACCAGGCGGATGTCGTCGGCGAACAGGCCGCGGCCGCCGTCGGAGGGGTCGGTGACCGCGCTGAGGGACACCTCGACCTTCGTGCCGGCGTAAGGACTCAGGTCGAACGCGGTCTGCTTCCAGCCGTCCGAGGAGCCGGTGAGGCTGTTCCAGGAGCCGCTGGTGCCGGTGGCGGTGCAGCCCTGCGGGCCGCGGGTGAGGTAGTGGGCGAGGAAGGGGTGGGTGGCCAGGTGGGAGCCGGCCTCGCAGCGGGTGGGCACGGCGGTGGAGGTGGCGCCGTTGAGGTCGGCCAGGGTGGTCCAGTCCTGGGCGCCCGCGGTGCGCGCCTCCAGCAGGCCGTGGTCGAAGCCGGCCTCCAGGTTCCAGTTCAGCGCCAGGCGCAGCTGCGGACGCTGGGCGGCGCTGACGCCACTCAGGTCGACGGTGCGGGTCAGGCGCTGGTAGTCGCGGTCGGTGTGGAGGGCTGCGGCCATGTGGCGGCCGGTGTGGGGCGCGTAGGGGTTGGCCAGGTCCGGGTAGGTGCCCGCGGGGGCGCTGGCGAACTGGGGGAACCGGTCGGCGGGCAGGTAGTCGGAGGTGACGGTGTAGCGGCCGGCCTTGTCCAGCGGGTTGCCCGCGGTGCCGCTCAGGGCGCCGCCGGTGCCGGCCAGGGCGCCGCGGCCGGTGAAGCGGCCGGCGCCCAAGGCGGGCAGGCGTTCGTAGGCGCCCAGGTAGTACTGGGCGAAGTCGTCGCTGAGGGCGGCGCCGAGGTCGGTGGCGCCGCCGGCCTGTTCGCCGGTCTCGATGAGCTTGCCGCCCTCGTTGAGGTAGGCGCGCAGGGCCAGTTGGGTGGGGGCGCCCGGTGCGGCGTCGCCGGTGTGGTGCACGACGGTGCGGAAGTGGGACAGCACGCCCAGGGGGTGCGGGGCGCCCTGGCGGGTGACGTCCCACACGGCGGCGGTGTGCCCGTTGGCCTTGAGGGCGTCGAGGTACTTTCGCGTCTGGGCGGTGCCGGCGCCGTCCTCGGCCAGGACGAGGGTGCGGGCGGCGGGGCGCTGGGCGAGGGTGTAGGTGAAGGGGGTGCTGCGGGTCGGGCGGCCCGTGGTGGTGCGGGCGGTGAAGGAGACCTCGACCCGGTCGCCGGGGCGCGCGCCGGTCACGGGCGCGCGGTACTGGTCGAAGTACAGGTTGTCCTCGCCGCCGTAGGTCTTGCCGCCCTTCCAGGGCTTGAGGGGTGCCTGGCGGCGGGGGCCGCCGTTGAGGCGGTACACGAGTTTCTTCGCGCGCAGCGACTTGCGGGCGGTGACGGCGACCTGCTGCTGCCCGGTGCGTGCGTAGGAGGTGGTGAAGGAGTCGGGGGTGAAGTCGGGGGCGGTGACGCCGGGCACGGAGACGGGCCGGTCGGGGTGCAGGGCGCTGCGGGCGACGGCCAGCGCGAAGGGCACGTTCTTGGCGAACTCCTGCTGGATCAGCTTCTCGTCGTCGGGGAAGGTGAAGACCGACGCGCAGTCCTCGGGCCGCCACGGGTCGTCGGGGTCAAGGCGTGAGGCGCTCTGGCAGGTGGACATCTCGGGGGTGAACATCGCGATGCCGTTGATGTTGCCCGCGTGGCCGTTGGCCTCGCCGTTGGTGGTGTACAGCTCGGAGGACACCTGGGGGCGGTAGCCGGGGATCGCGGGCTTTTGGGGCGTGCCGGCCAGGGACTTGTAGAGCACGTCGTCGGGGGTGGGGGTGGCGACCTGCCAGCCCACGCCGTACAGGATGAGTTCGGCCGCGGAGTGGTAGTTGATGCCGTAGGTGAAGCCGATGCGCTTTTGGAAGCGGTCGATGGCCCTGGTCTCGGGCTCGGACATCGGTTTGGCGCCGCGGTAGGTCTCCGAGGAGGGGCGGGGCGAGGAGCCCTCGTTGTCGTAGCCCCATTTGTAGGCGAAGTTGCGGTTGAGGTCGACGCCGTCGCCGGCGGTGATACGGCCGTCGCCGTTGAGGTCGCGCAGGTTCTTGCGCCACTGGCGCTCGCCGCCGGCGGCGTGGGTGAAGTCGTAGCCGTCGGGGTTGGCCGACAGGACGAACCACAGCTCACTGGCGTTGACCAGCTCGGTGATCTGCTTGTCCTTGCCGTAGCGGTCGAGGTAGTGGTGCATCAGGCGGCGGGTCATCTCGGGGGTGATCCACTCGCGGGCGTGCTGGTTGGACAGGTAGAGCGTGGCGGGCTTGGAGCCGTCCTTGGTCTTCCTGGCGTCCTTGGACAGCTTCAGGGCCAGGATGTCCTTGCCCTGGACGGTCTTGCCCAGGGAGACGACCTTGGTCAGGCGGGGGTGGGCGCGGGCGGTGGCGAGGATCTCCTCTTGCAGGCCGCCCTTGCCGCTGTAGGGCCGGTAGACGCCGTCGCCCTGCGCGGCAAGGCGCCGCTCGGCGGACCGGGGCAGGGTGTGCTCGCTGAGCCTCACGCCCTGGCGCTCAAGGGAGCGGGCCTGGTCGCGGGTCAGGTACAGCTCGATGCGGCCGCTGCCGCCGCGGGGCAACTGCCCGGCCAGCTCGTGTGCGTCCTGGCCGGCCCGCAGCAGGAGCGGGATCTGCTTGCTGGTGACCTCGCCGCGGTAGACCCGCACCTGCCCGCCGCTGCCGCGACCGTCGTCGCCGTCGTCGCCGTTGTCCGAGGCGGCCTTGGCGGGTGCTTTGCTCAGGGTTTTCCCCGGCGCCTTGCCTGAGGCTGTGGCTGCTGTGCTGCCGGGTGCTTCTTGTGGTGCGGCCGCCGGTGCGGCCGCCGGTGTGTCGGCCTGGGCGTGCGGTGCGGCGGCCAGGCCGGCGGCGAGCAGTGCGGCGGTGGCCAGCACCGATCTCGCGCGCGCTGTGCGTCTCATGAGCCCCCCTTGCAGTTGTCCGGCACGCGGGTGTGCGCGAACGCCAGGCTCACCACACCTCATGATCATGTCAATACGGCGGGGCGTCGGGCGCCGAGCCGGGGGCGGGGCTGTCACATGAGGCACACGCGGTCCGTCAGAGGGGTGAGCACACAGGCAACCACCCCTTTGGAGGCAGCGATGACGACACCTGCGATCACGGCGGACGTTCCCATGACCCCGCGCATGACCGAGGACCCCGCCGCCCTCGTGCCCGAGCTGGCCGAGGTCTCCGCGGCGCTGTTCAAGGTCACCGGAAACGGCTCGGTGCCGCGCTCCACGATCAGCCTCGTCCAGTTGCGGGCGGGCCAGATCGTCGCCAGCACCTACCTGACCGTGCTGCACACCGGGTTCCTGCGCAAGGCCGGACAGAGCCAGGAGCGCATCGCCTCGGTGGCCTCCTGGCAGGACTCGCCGTACTTCACCGGCGCCGAACGGGCCGCGCTGGCCCTGGTGGAGGCCGTGCTGCAGCCCAGCACGCACGGCGAACGGGTCAGCGACGAGCTGTACGCGCAGGCCGCCGAGCACTACCCGCCCACCGCGCTGGCCACCTTGATGTTCGCCATCGGCCAGGTCGGCTTCTTCACCCCGGTGGCGCTGATCGCCAAGCCGGTACCGGGACGGTCCTTCACCGACCCGTGGAACTGAACCCCGCGCCCCGCCCGGGCAGTTCGCCCCGCCCAGGGCCCCGGCCCCGGGCGGGGCGGACGCGCTCAGCGCGGGCCCCGGCAGGCCCGCCGGGGCCGGCAGAGCGTGCACAGCGCCGCCGTGGACAGCAGCACGAAACCGGCCACGACAGCCGTCATGGAGGCGGCGGTGGTGGGCCCCCAGGCACCGGGCAGCGGCGCGGCCACCGCGCCGAGCGCGAACTGGGTACCGCCGAGCAGCCCGGAAGCCGCCCCGGGCGCGGCGCGGCCCGCGTCCACGACCACGGTGGTGGCCGCGGGCAGCACAAGCCCGAAACCCGAGGTCAGACCGAACAGGCAGAGCCAGGTGGTGGCCAGGGTGCTGACACCGGCGGCGAGCAGCACCCCCAGCGCCAGCGCGCAGCCCGCCGTGGCCAGCACCCCGGCGGCCAGCAGCACGCGCAGGGGAACCCGCCCCGCCAGGCGGGCGAAGAGCACACCGGTGGCCACCGTGCCGGCGGCGTTGGCGGCGAACACCAGGCCGTAGGCGGTGGCGGACAGGCCGTAGCCGTCCTGGAAGACGAAGGGGGCGCCGGTGATGTAGGCGAACACCGCCGCCAGGGCGCACCCCAGGACCAGCAGGTGGCCGGTCAGCTCACGGCGGCGCAGCAGCGCCCCCGTGGCGGTGGCCGCGGCGCGCAGGCCGCCGCCGCGGCGCCGCCCGGCCGGCAGGGTCTCGGGCACCCAGGCCCACACCGCGGCACCCAGCGCCAGCCCGGCGGCGGCCAGGGCGGTGAAGACCAGGCGCCAGGAGCCCACGCTCAGCAGCAGGCCACCGGTGACGGGCGCCAGGACCGGCGCGGTCATCGCGATGACGCTCAGCGTGGCCAGGTGGCGGGCCGCCGCGGTGCCGGTGAACCGGTCGCCGACCACCGCGCGGGCCACGACCAGGCCCGCGCTGCCGGCCGCTCCCTGCGCCAGGCGGGCCACGGTGAACACCGGGGCCGACGGCGCCAGCGCGCACACCAGCGACAGCACGGCGAAGGCGGCGCAGCCGGCCAGCAGCACCCGCCGGCGCCCCAGCGCGTCACTGGCCGGACCCAGCACCACCTGGCCCACGGCGAGACCGGCCAGGCAGGCCGTCAAGGACAGTTGCACGGCGCCCGCCGTGGTGCCCAGCGAGGTGACGATCTCAGGGAAGGCAGGGGTGTACATGTCGGTGGCGAACGGCGACAGGGCCGACAGGGCACCAAGTACGGCCACCAGAGCTGCGGTTGAGGGATGCGGGGGCAGGCCAGGGGTGCCGACGCTCATCACGGTCCGTCCAGGAGAAAGGGGGGTGGGGCGGGGGTGCGCGCCCAGGGGTGCCGTCATCGTGCGCGGCGCGGCGGCGCGCCGGTGTGGAGCGGCGGGCCGGGCACTGTGGAGCACGCGGCACAGCCGCACACGGAGGCACACGGGTGCGGGGCGCGGCGGGCGACGGGACGCAGGAAGTGCCGGTACGGGGGCGACGGGGCGTGCTGGTACGGGGATGTGGCGTGTGCCGGTACGGGGGCGACGGGCGCGGGATCCGGGACGGACGCGGGATGCGCCGGTAGGGGGTGACGAGCGCGGCAGGCGCGGCAGGCACGCGCGGCGCCGGCAGGGGGCCACGGGCGCGGCCTGCGCGGCGCGGGCGAGGTGCGGGCGCGGCGCGGCGCGGGCGGGGTGGGTCAGGTGTGGGTGCGGCGGTAGTGGGTGGGGGTGGTGCCGCGGGCGCGGCGGAAAGCGTAGGTGAAGTTGGTGGCCGAGGCGTAGCCGACCTCGTGACCGATCCGGGCCACCGGCCAGTCGGTCTCCACCAGCAGGGCCGCGGCCCGCTCCAGGCAGCGGCGCCGGTGATAGGCGCCCACCGAGGTCCCGTACAGGGCGCGGAAGCCGGCGTTGAGGCGTTTGACGGACATCGAGGTGGCACGGGCGACCTGGGCCAGGGTGAGCGGGTCGTGGCGGTGCTGCCACAGCAGGCCGGGCACCCGGTGCAGCGCGTCCACCTCGTGGCGCTCCAGGCGCAGATGCCCTTCGGGTGCGGGTGCGGGGCGGGGGGCGAGGGCCTCCAGGAGCGTGGACAGCGCGCAGGCCAGCCGGGACTCCAGGACCAGTCGGCGTCCTGGCCCGGTGCGCCGGTGCAGGTAGAGGTCGCGCAGGGGGTCGGCGGCCGGGCGCAGCGAGACGGAGCCGGACAGGTAGTGGCGGTGCGCGGTGGAGGCGGGGCGTGCGTCGGGCGGGGACTCGATGCCCAGGTGGGCGAGGTGAGCGGCCAGGCCGCTCCAGGTGCCGGTCAGGGACAGGGCGCGGTAGCGCCGGCCGGCGGGGTGGGTGAGCACGCCGCGGGCGGGGCGGTGCGGGCTCAGCGCGACCGCGCCGGCGCGCAGGTGGCCGCTGCCGGTGTGGGTGTCGCTGACGCGCAGGTGCCCCTCCAGGCAGTGCTCGAGTTCGAAGTGGTCGCCGGAGAAGGCGTAACGCAGATGGTGGGGGCGGGTGAAGGCCACGTCGTAGCGGATGAGGGTGAAACCGCTGTGCAGCGCGGTCACCTCGATCGTGCCCTCGCCCAGGCCGCGGCGCAGCCGGTGTCGCACGGTGCCGTCGGCGGCGGGTTCACTGTGGGCGATGGAGGCGTAGTACGCCGTGTACGCCGCCTCCAGCGCCGTGGGTCCGGCGGTGTCGGTGAGCTGGTGAACTCGGGCCACGGGGGCGAAGGTTAGCCGCCCCCGTGTTTGTGGATCAACCACCGGTACGAGCAGCCGGGGCCGGCCCCGGCGGGGTCAGGTGGCCGGAGTGTGACCGGCCTGCCGCGGCCGTCGGCTTTCCGGGGCGGGGCAGGCCGGGTGAGGGGGCGGGGCGGGGGTCACCAGCGCACGGGCAGGGTGCGTACGCCCCGGATGAGCAGGCCCGGGATCCACTCCAGGGTGGCCAGGTCGGCGGCGGGGGCGAGGTCCGGGCAGCGCCGCAGGAGGCTGCGCAGCGCGATGGCGGCCTCCAGGCGGGCCAGGGGCGCGCCCAGGCAGTGGTGCAGGCCGTGGCCGAAGGCGATGTGGCCGCGGGCGTCGCGGCGGATGTCGAAGCACTCGGGCCGCTCGAAGCGGGCACCGTCGCGGTCGGCGTCGGCCAGCACCATGCGCACCGTGGAGCCCGCCGGGATGCGCACCCCGCCCAGCTCCACGTCCACCAGGGCCAGGCGCTCCAGGGAGGACTCCACCGGGCCGTCGTAGCGCAGCATCTCCTCGACGGCGCCCTCGGTCAGGCTCAGGTCGGCGCGCAGCAGCCGCAGTTGGGCGGGGTGGGCGAACAGGGTGCGCAGGCCGCCCGCGATGAGGTGGGTGGTGGTCTCGTGCCCGGCGATGAGCAGCAGGTTGCACATGCCCACCAGTTCGTCCGGGGACAGGCGGTCGCCGTCCTCGTCGACGGTGTGGATCAGCGCGCTGAGCAGGTCCTGGCCGGGGCGGGCGCGCTGGGCGTCGACGAGCCGGCGCAGGTAGGCGCCCAGCTCGGCGTAGGCGGTGTGCTGGGCCTGGGGGCTTGAGGGGGCGAGCATGTCGTCGGACCAGTGGCGAAAGGCGTCGCGGTCCAGTTCGGGTACGCCCAGCAGCTCGCAGATGACGGTCAGCGGCAGCGGGAAGGCCAGGGCCTTGACGAGGTCGGCGGTGCGGGTGTCGCTCCCGGTCATGGCGTCCAGGAGGCGGTCGGTGATCTCCTGCACGCGCGGGGCCAGGGCCTGGATGCGGCGCGGGGTGAAGGCGCGGGTCACCAGGCGCCGCAGCCGGGTGTGGTCGGGCGGGTCGGCCATCGACATGTGGGCGAGGTTCGGGTCATCCTCGGCGGCGTTGATGATCTGGTGCATGCGGCCCGAGCCGCGCCAGTTGCGGCTCAGGCGGGCGTCGGTCAGGGCGGCCCGGCAGGCGTCGTGCCCCAGGACCAGGTAGACCTGCGAGCCGTCGGGAGCGCGCACGTGGTGCACCGGCGCCTGCGCGCGCAGGCGGGCGTAGTGGGGGTAGGGGTCGCGGACGAAGTCGGGGCCGAGCTGCAGCAGATCGACGGTGGTGCCGGCCGGCATGGGAGCCCCTCGGGTGAGTGGGGTGGGTGGGGGCGTGGCTGGTGTGGCTGGTGTGGTGGCCCGCCCGGAGGACCGGGGCCCGGCCGCCTGGCCGCCTGGCCGCCTGGAGGCCCGGGGTCCGGCCGCCCGACTGGCCCGAGGCCCGGGGGCCCGGAAGCCCGGCTGGCCGGAGGCGGTGGGGCGGGTGCGGGGCAGGCGGGTGCCGCACACACCCGCCTGCGCGCCCGGCGCCGCGCACGCCGCCGCCCGGTGCCGAAGGCCGCGCACACCACTCCCCCGGCCCCAGGGCCTCGTACGCCGCCGTGGACAGCCGGGTCTTGCAAGGCCCTTGGCCCCGGTGCGCCCGGTGCACCCGGGGCCGCGCGCCGCTGTGCCGTGCGTGACGCCGCGGGGACGCTGCAGGGGCACCCGTGGGGACGCCGCAGGGGGCCGCAGGGGGCCGCAGGGGGCCGTGAAGGCGTCTAGGGGGGCCTTACCAGGTCACCGGGAGGCTTTCGAGGCCGTAGACCAGGCTCTTCTGCCGGAACTGCAGGTCGTCCACGGTGCCGACGAGCTGGAGGTCGGGGAAGCGGGCGAGCAGCGCGGGGATGGCGATCTCGACCTCGCGGCGGGCCAGGGAGGCGCCCGCGCACAGGTGGGTGCCGAAGCCGAAGGCGACGTGGCGGTTCTCGCCGCGGTCCAGGTCGAAGCGGTCGGGGTGGGGGAAGGCCCGCGCGTCGTGGTTGGCGCCGGGCACGGCCAGGACGACCAGTTCGCCCTTGGTCATGGTCTGGCCGGAGAACTCCATGTCGGCGTCGACGACGCGCAGGACGTTGTCCTGGGAGACGGACCAGAAGCGCAGGGACTCCTCGACGAAGGCGGTGATGCGCTCCGGCTCCTTGATCAGCTTGGCCTTGACGTCGGGGTTGGTCATCAGCGTCAGGGCGCTCAGCGCGATCTGGCTGGTGGTGGTCTCGTAGCCGGAGACGAGGATGAAGCGCACCATGGGCAGCAGTTCGTCGCGGGGCAGTTCGCCGGTGTGGACGCGGTCCACGATCAGGCGGCTGATGAGGTCCTCGGCGGGCTCGCGCTCCTTGTCCTCGATGAGCCGGTTGAGGTAGTCGTTCATCGCGTAGTAGGCGGCCCAGGACTCCTCGGGCCGGTCCAGGCTCAAGATGGTGCGGCTCTGCTCGGCGAACATCCGGTAGTCCTGCTGGGGCACGCCCAGGAGCTGGGCGATGACCTGGGTGGGCAGGGCCAGGGCGAACTCGGTGTACAGGTCGACCGGGCGCGGCAGGGTCTCCAGGCGGTCCAGGAGCTGTTCGACCAGGGCCTGGATGCGCGGGCGCCACTCCTTGATGCGGTGGGCGGTGAACTCGGTCATCATCATGTGCCGCAGCCGGCCGTGCTCGGGCTCGTCCATCCGCCAGAAGGAGTTGAGGTTCTCGCCCGGCGGTAACTGGGTGCGGGCGCGGGCCATCTTGGTGTCGTCGGAGCTGAAGCGGGGGTCGTTCATGGCCTGGCGGACATCGGCGTAGCCGGTGAGCAGCCAGGCCCAGCCGCCGTCGGGCAGGTCGACCTTCACCGGCCCCTGCTCGCGGAAGGAGGCGTAGGCGGGGGGTGGGGACATCGGGCACTGGCGGGCCATGGGGTAGGCGGGGTTCGCCATGTTCACACGTCCTTGGATGCGTTGCCGGTCCTGGTCAGTCGGACCGTAGGCCTCCGTTCTGACGCCCGGCTGACCGCCGGCTATCGAAACGCCGGGGTGGCCGCCCCCGCCCAGCCACACGTCAGGGACATGTCAGTCGACGGTGCTGGGGTGATCTCTCCGCGCGCCGCCCGCCGGCGCCCGCGCTCCACTCCCCCGCGCCCCCGGGGCCGGTCCTGGGTCCGGTCCTTGGCCCGGTCCTGGGCCTGCTCCTGGGCCGGTCGGCGGGCCGGGGCCGGGCCGGGGCCCGGGGTGCGCGGATGTCCCCCCTCCCCCGTCATCTGGTAGGTCACCATGCCTTTCGTCACGGTCAAGGACGGCACCCGGCTGTACTACGAGGACTGGGGCCAGGGCCGCCCCGTCGTCCTGCTGGGCTCGGCCACCATGAACTCGCGCATGTGGGAGTTCCAGGCCCCCTGCCTGGCCGCCCGAGGCCTGCGCTGCGTCCTGCCCGACCGGCGCGGCTTCGGCCGCTCCGAGCGGCCCTGGGACGGCCACGGCTACGACACCCTCGCCGACGACCTCGCCGCCCTCCTGGACCACCTGGACCTGCGGGAGGTCACCCTGGTCGGCTACGCCATGGGCGGCGGCGAGGCCGTGCGCTACCTGGCCCGCCACGGCGCGGACCGCGTGGCGCGCCTGGCGCTGGTGTGCACCACGACGCCGTTCCTGCTGCGCGCCCCGGACAACCCCGGCGGGCTCGACGCCGCCCTGCTGGAGGAGACCGTCGCCGCCATGGCCGCCGACCGGCCCGCCTTCGTGGAGCGGATCGTCACCGCCTTCTTCGGCGGCCCCGGCGCCAGGGCCGCCGACCTTCCCCTGTCCCCCCAGCTCATGGCGTGGCTGACCCAGCAGTGCCTGGACGCCTCCCCGCGCGCCGGCGTGGAGGTCACCCGCACCCTGTTCACCCACGACCTGCGCGCCGACACCGGCGGCGTCGGCGTGCCCACCCTGATCATCCACGGGGACGCCGACGCCAGCGCGCCGCTGGAACTGTGCGCGCACGCCAGTGCCGCGCTGATCCCGCACAGCCGCGTGCTGGTGTACGAGGGGGCCGCGCACGGCCTGTTCGCCACGCACGCCGACCGGCTCAACAGCGACCTGCTGCGCTTCGCCGGCGCCGACCGGTAGCCCACCGCGCCCGCGGGCCGGGCAGGACTGGGCCGGGGGGGGGGGGGGGGGGGGGGGGGGGGGGGGGGGGGGGGGGGGGGGGGGGGGGGGGGGGGGGGGGGGGGGG
>NZ_JASCXL010000101.1:0-34163 GCF_030010595.1 Streptomyces sp. CC224B
CTGAGCCTCGCCGCCGTCCCCGACCGCCTGATGCGCATGCTCACCCTCACCGGCATCGACACCCTCCTGCCCGTCCATGCCACGGCCGCTGCCGTAGTCGCTGCCAGGGCTGAAACCGGCACGGGCCCGGAGAGCTCGCTCGCGCACGGGGCGGCCAGCGCGGTTCCCATGCCGACCGTGCCGGGGCCCTCGGTGGTGATGAGGTGGTGGTAGCCGTACCGGGTGGCGGCGAGCAGAACCTCGGTCTGCGGCACGGCTCGTCCGTAGCGTGCGACGAGGCTCATGGCGAGCCGGGCTCCGCTCATCTCGCCAAGGGAGGCCGCGACGACGCCTCTGGCCTGATCAAGGTCAGGGAAGACTGACTGAGCGAACATAGCCCGCACCCTCCCGACACGGGCGGCGCTGTGAACGTCACGGCGGCCGGGGGCAGCATCCGCCGTCGGCACGGCCAACGGCGGGATCCACCAGCACCGGCACACCGGGCCCCGTGAACCCGCGGCCTGGCCGCACCAGGTCGGCGTCATCCCGTCCCGAGCGCAGTGCTTCCAGCAGCGCGCGGAGCGGGAACGGCTGCGCGCCGCGGTCGACGGGGGCGGCACCGCGGTCCTGGGCCAGGTGCTGACCGGGATGGGTGGGGTCGGCAGGACACAGCTCGCTGCCGATTACGCGCGCGCCGCCTGGGACACCGCAGGCCTCGACGTCCTGCTCTGGGTCACCGCCGACACCCGCTCGTCCGTCGTGGCCGCCTACGGGCAGGCCGGCGTGGAGCTGTGCCGGGCCGACCCCGACGACCGCGAACAGGTCGCCCGCGCCTTTCTGGCCTGGCTGGCGCCCAAACCCGGCCAACGGCGTGCCGGTGGCTGGTCGTTCTGGACGACGTCGCCGACCTGGCGGACCTACGCGGCCTGTGGCCGCGTAGGTCCGCCCGCACGGCCGCGAGAGGGCGGTCAGCCGGCGAGCTGGCTTTGCCAGTGGTGCAGCGGCTGGATGAGGCGGCGTCCGGCCTGGTGGTCGATGGCTTCGGCGAGGCCCTGCAGGAGGGAGATGAGCATGGCGCGGGTAGTGGGGTCGGTCAGGCGCTCGCTCGGCTCGGCCTCGTGGTCCAGGCGGGTGTGGACTTCGGGGACGGCGACCTGGGGGCCACCGACCACGTAGACGTTGAGCAGGGCGAACAGTTCGCGCAGCTGACTTTGGGCGCGGATACCGCCGAAGACGCCCGGGGAGGCGGACAGGACTACCGCGGCGTGGCCGGGCAGGACGCTCTCGCCGTAGGGGCGCGAAGCCCAGTCCAGGGCGTTCTTCAGTACGCCGGGCATGGCGCCGTTGTATTCGGGGGTGGCCACGATCAGGCCGTCGGCCTCGGCGATGGCCTGCCACAGCCTGCGTACGGCGGTCGGCGGGTCGGTCTCGAGGTCTTCGTTGAAGTGGGGCAGTTCGTCCAGGCCCTTGAACAGCTCGATGTGCATGTCCTGGGGGGCGAGGGTTTGAAGGCCCTGGAGCATCTGGGTGTTGAACGAGGCGGCTCGCAGAGAGCCGGAGATGGCCAGGACGCGGCTCATGAGGGGTACTCCAGGAAGAAGAGCGCGGCGGTGATGCCGCGCGGACGTGGGTAAGCGGTGCGGGGGCAAGAGGCTGACCCCGCCGGGCGGTGGTGCGAAGCGGGACCAGCGGCCGGGGCCGCTCGGCTCGGTCAGCCGCGGAAGCCCTCGCGCTGGGCGAAGTCGGGGATCTCGCCGGCCGCGAAGGCGTCCGTGTAGTGCAGGGGGTGGATGGTGTCGATGTTCCACACGTAGATCGGCAGCCGGTCGCGGACCGCGGCCAGGCGTGCATGGTTGGGGCCGTGGTTCATCCCGCCGGGGGTGACGCTCATCAGCCCGGGGGGCGGGCCGCCCCTGCGGCCGTCGTGGGTGCCGAGGGAGACGATCACCTCGTCGTAGTCGACGTTGCGGTGGTAGGGCTGTGCGCGCTCGGCGTCCTCGGCGCTCTGCATCGGGCGCGGGGCCATGGTGACGATCCAGTTCTGGCCCGACTGGAACGTGGCGTGCGTCATCGGCGGCACATCCAGCCGTTCCGATGTCAACGGCCGGATGTCCGCCAGCCGGAGACGGAACGGGGCGAGGTTGCCGGTCCAGCCCTCGACGTCGGCGGGATCGAAGGCGTAGAAGATCGACGACAGCTCCCCGTCGCGCTTGACGAGCACCTCCCACTCCCCGTCCGCGTTCTCCGCCGAGATGCCCATGGGCCGGGGGCCGAGCTGGGGGACGTCCAGGACGCCTCGGTCGAACGGCAGGAAGTGACCGAGCAGGCCCCTCTCGGGAAGCGCAACCGGCTCTCGCGTCTCCACCACATACGTCAGGTGCTCAACCCCTTCGTCGGGCACGAGCCGGTAGCTGGTGCCCTTCGGAATGATCAGATACTCCAGCGGCCCGTACGTGAGCGTGCCGTAGTCGCAGACCAGGGTGCCGCTGCCGGACTGGGTCAGGAGCAGGGTGTCGCCGTCGGCGTTGCGGAAGTAGTACGGCATCGCAGCGGACCGCTTGGATACCGAGATCCTGATGTCGTCGTTGAACATCAGCAGCGTCGGCAGCGCCCTGGCATCCGACGCGTCAGCTGTCGCGAGGTCGGTGAGCTGGAGACCGCGCGGCCGGATCGGGCCCTCCACGCGCAGCCAGTCGGTGGTGGGGTGGGCGTGGTAGAGCTGGGAGACCTCCCCCTCGAAGCCACGGCGTGCGTGGTGCTCCTCGTAGGTGCCCTCTGGCACCGCCGAGTGGGCCTGACGGGCTATCCGGCCCTGGACGTGCTTGGCGAACATGGGGACTCCTCCATCGGCGCGAACCGGTGCCGCGCCAGTCGGGTGAGTGGTGTGGGGGTGCGGCGGGGCAGGCGGCGGCCCCGCCGCACCGCTTGGGGGCGGCGCTGCCGTCGTGCTGGTAGCGGATCAGTCCAGGGTGAGTACGAGCTTGCCGCGCTGGCCGCCGGCTTCCATCAGCCGGTGCGCTTCGGCGAGGTCGGCCAGTGCGAAGCGGCGGGCGACGGGCAGGTCCAGATCACCGCGGGCGGCGAGGCCGGCGACCTGGGCCACGGTCTCGGCCGCGCGGGTGCCGAACATCATCGTGATGCCGTACTGCTTGGCCAGCGGCGGGCTGACGAGGGTCACGATGCGCGCCTTGTCGCCGGTCACGGCGATCGAGACGGTGATCGCTTCCTCGGAGCCGGTCAGGTCGAGGCAGGCGTCCACCCCCTGCGAGGCCAGCTCCCGTACCCGCTCCTCCAGGCCATCGCCGTAGGTGACGGGGATGGCGCCGAGGGCCCGTACGTAGTCGTGGTTGTCCTGGCTGGCGGTGCCGATGACCGTGGCGCCCCAGGCACGGACGAACTGGACGGCCACCGAGCCGACGCCGCCGGCCGCACCGTGGATCAGCACCGTCTCACCGGCGCTAACACCGAGCTTGCGCAAGGCGTTGAACGCTGCCTGGCCGACCGCGCCGATGACCGCCGCCGTCTCCCACGACAGCTGCGACGGCTTGGAGGTCAGGTTCTCGGCAGGGACGACGACCTGTTCCGCATAGGCCGCCAGGTCGACGAACCCGATCACCTCATCACCCACCGCGAAGCCTTCGACTCCGGCGCCGACCTGGTCGACCACACCCGCGAACTCGTTGCCGAGCTGCTGAGGGAAGGAGATGTCGAAGACCGCGTCGAACTCCCCGCGCCGGACCTTCGCATCGATCGGGTTCAGCCCCGCCGCCTTGACCCGCACCCGCACCTGCCCCGCCCCGGCCTTCGGCTCGGGGAGATCAGCCACCCGGAGCACCTCCGGAGTGCCGTAGGAGTCCATCACTACTGCCTTCATGCTGGCCGCCGCCTTACCTTCGATTGAGCGAACTGGGGCCGGAAGTGTCCTTCGATCAGTACTGTCCAGCGCCCTTCTGGTAACTAAGTCAACGCCTGTGGCTCACTCGCGTCCAACACTCTTGAGCTGCTATGTGACAGTCAGTGGCTGTTAACGTGGAGAGTGTGGATCTTGACCTGCGCCAGGTGCGTTACGCCGTCACCCTTGCCGAGGAACTGCACTTCGGCCGGGCGGCAGCGGCGCTGTCCATCGCCCAGCAGACGCTTTCCTCGCAGATCACCGCCCTGGAAAGCCGTGTCGGTGTTCCGCTGTTCACCCGCGACCGCCGCCGCGTCGCCCTGACCCCGGCGGGCGAGATCTTCGTCAAACGCGGCCGACGCCTGCTGGCCGACGCCCAGCGCCTCGTCGACGAGGTCGCCCGCACCCGCGCACCTCTGCGGATCGATGTCCTCACCGAAGGGCTCACCCCGTCGCTCATCACCCAGCACCTGCGCGGCGAGTCACCGTGTCTGCCCTTCGAGGTCTTCCAGAGCCAGGGCCTGGCCGCCGCCCTGCCCCGTCTGCTCGCCGGAGATCTCGACATCGCCTTCGGCCGTCCCCGCGGCCTCGGCCAGGACCTCCCCGCCACCCTGGGCACGATGCCGGTACGTCTGGAGCCCATCGGCGTCGTGATGCCCAGCGACCACCCACTCGCAGCCCACGACGAGGTGACGCTCGCCGCGCTTGCCGACCATCCCCTCCTGGTCCACACCGCCGAGGAAGCCGCAGAATGGCGCGACTGGATCGACGAAGCCATCAACGACTTCAGCCTCCAGGTCGCACTGCGGGTACGGGGGCACGGTCGCGCCGCCATCCACGCCACGGTCCTCGCCCGCGGCTACCCCGCCTTCGGCCTCACCACCGGAGGACTCCCCGACGGCCTCACCGCCCGCCCCCTCATCAACTCTGTACCGCTCTACCCCTGGCACGCCGTGTGGAACACCAACACAGCAGCACCTACCGTCAATCGCGCCCTGGAACTCATCCACACCTACGCCAAGGGCCACCACTGGCACCAGTTCCCCGACCGCACCTGGTGGCTCCCAGACACCGACCGGACCCACCTGAACGGCCCCTCCTGACACTGCCGGGGAGTGTGCAACGAACGGCGATCCTCGCCTACGTTGCAGCGGCCGACTTCGGCCGAGGGCGCCAGGAGTAAGACCATCCCTGGGCGATCCAGGGTGGTTGGCTGTGGTCGGTCGCAGTCGGGATGCTGTTAGCAGTAACTGCGCTTCGTCGAGCGGGGCCCGGCCGCGGTGCGCGCCGCCCAAACCAGAACTTCATTAACAGCCGATAACGGACAACTACTGATGTTGCCGCTGTCTATGATTACGCGGAAGTGTCCAAACGGTGCCCATGATCACGCGGACAAGATGCTTACGTCGCGGCGTCCTTCCGCTCGGGTGCGGTCGGCCGTCGCGGCAGTGAGGCGCCGGGGGGCAGACACATCACTCTTGGATGCTGTCGCACCTTGGTTTCAGCAATGCGATTCCAGTTCCTCGAGCGCCTTGTGCCACAGCCTGGGCAGGTCGACGCCGCATGGGAAGGCATCGTCGTAAACAGCGTACAATTGACATTCCGCCTGATACCTAGTCAGTGCTAGGTGGCACAATTGACCGATGACAGGGGCACCCCAGCCGAAGGCGTTGGTCATCGCAGCATCGTGGATCGAGGGCCGTCGAGAGGCGAAGGGCAAATACGTAGCGGTCATGGGGGCGTTTCTGCCGCTGACGAGCTGGCGAAGGGCCCATCGGCTCAGCGGAGGCGGTGTCAGCCGCAGCAGACGGCGGGAGGTCTGAATTCGCTCTTCCGTTGTCTGTGCAGTGAGCTGTCGGGTGATGCGCAGGTGACGGCTCACGGGGTGCGGGTCTTCGCAGGGCAGCCGGACGTGCACCATGGTGAGATGATTTCCCAGGGCTCCTCGCTCGGAGGTCTTCCTGGTATTTACGGGCCACAAAAGACCGAGGCACTTTGGCTTTTTCCTTCTGACAGCCTGATGGTGCGCAGTGCTCCTGTGAGGGATGCCAGGAAGATGTCGCTGATGCTGCCGTCCAGACACCGAGCGACCTGGTGCAGTCGCTGCGTCGATACGCTACTGGTAATGAAGGAAGTCTTTCCCGTGGGAGGCGCGTCGTAGGGGGCTGGGCAGCGGCACGGGACCAGGCTGGCTGCAATATCCCAGGCGAGATTGCACAGTCCCCGAATGGGCACGTGGGCGACGTTCTTCTCAGGTGTTCGAAGGCCTGGTGGCTGCGGTTGAGGCGGCGAGCACAAGGTCTGCAAGACGTGGAACATACCGGAGCCGTCGGCCTGCGCATGGTGGATACGAAACAGAAGAACATGCTCCGATGTGACGGCGTCATTGTGGATCAACCACATGTCCCAGCGGGGTTCGTGTTCAGGGGGCAGCGGGTGGGGCTTCACCTGCTGGACACAGTCTTGCCATGTTGAGACGCCCGTTACCCGCAGAGTGCGTACGTGCCGGTGCAGGTCGAGATGGGAGACGGGCTCCCAGCGAGGCGTCTTCGAGGCCGGGGTGAGACGGTGTGTGAGCGTGGGCAGTTCGGCCAGGCGTGACCGCACGAGGCACGAAGGGAGTCCACGGAGGGCGCACTTCCGGCGAACGCGCTGCCCATCCGATGGTCAGCTGATCAGGTTCTCCCATGCGGTGGAAGTTTTGGCTGATGCAATCAGCGCGCTGTGGGAGCGATAGCGGCGTAGGAGACAGAGAGGCCTGAAATCGTCGATAAGGCAGACCACCGTGTCCAGGGGCTGGAACGGCAGTCCTGGGGACACAGGGCGGTCGGTGAGAAGGAGGCAGCAACGGCTTGAGCACCGCCCACGATTCATCAGTCAGTTCATGACGACGCACCACGCACAGACTAACGACACCGCCACTTTGCCGACACGACTTAGATGCTGCTGCCCGGTGCCATCGACGGCAAGCACGGCTCGGGACGTCGGCAACTTCCGGCAGCCGGGCCGGTCTCGACGAGGCGGTGGAGCACGATCGCGTAGCCGTCGGTGCCAGCGACCTCGGCGGCCTCGAGCGGCGGGTGCCCCGCTCATCTCCGGTCTGAATCTGGCGGCGACGCGAGTTGGCGGTTCCCGGTCTGGCTGCGGACGTCTCGGGGGCCCTCACAAATGGATAAGCCGTCAAGGGACGTCCAATCCGTCCTCGGGATCGATCCACGCCAGGCACCCCGGCGTCGGCACCGGTCTCTCGTCGACTGCGTCCAGTAGTGGTCCCTCGCCGGTCAACGCGTCACTCCGCCCGGTCGCAGGATGCTCGGGACATCGCGGCAGGGCGTCCGCGGTGCCTCGCGGGCACGACTCCGCGGCCACATCCGGCCGCTCCAGTCCGGTGCCGGCCAGGATCCAGCGCGCGTCCCGCAGCAGGCTCGGAGCGTCCGCATACGCCGAGCTCGGCACCGAGCGACCACGGCCAGCGGCAGCATGGCGCGGCCGCGAGGGCGCGTGGGTGGAACGGCAGTTTCGGCAGCCAGAGCGGCAGGTCTGGCGGAGGCAAAACAGGCCCGCGACGTCGTGACCGGGCAGACGGCCGGCGCTCTGCCGGGCGCCCCTCTTCCAGCTCCGACTCGGGCAGTGCCGCGGCATGCTCGGCGGTGGGCGCCGGGCTGGAGCCAGCTGCTGCGGCTTCCTGGCCAGCGTGCGCACTCCAGCACCTCCTGCAGGGCCAGGTGGCCGGCGTTTCGGCGTCCGCCGTGTTCGTGCTGCCGGCATCGGGACGCCCTTGCACCCGGGTCAGACTCGACGGCGCCCAGTTGGATGTTTCGTGGAGTCCTGTGGCCTTTCGGCCACCCTGCAGTCCTGTGAGTGATCCAGAACTCGTCATGTCATGGGGCTCTCGGATGGTACGGGTGGGGAGAACGGTTTCTGGGCGACGGGTCCCGGTGACGGCCGTCCCGGCGTGACTGGCCGCGAGTTCACCGCCACGGCTGGGGTTCCGTGGCAGGAAGTGCGTGGTGCCACGGAAGGGTTTGAGCCGCCTCACGACGAACCGCACAGGAACGGGCACTTGATGGCCATGCTCTTGGTGGGCACCGGCGCGGTGCGGGCACTGACGAGACAGAAGGGGCAGTCACAACATGAGCATGATGCAGTCCGGCAAGATCACCCTCAGCTCCGATAAGCCCACGGAGAAGAAGGGCGGCCAGACCAGCACCTTCAGGCGCGTGGACTTCCCGACTCCGTTCCCGTCCGGCTCCGAGGTGATCGTGCAGACCACCGTCCAGACCTTCAACGGCCCCCAGACACCTGGCGTCCGGCTCCACGACGTGAACGAGAAGGGCTTCCTGATCCGGATGAACGAGGTCTACAGCTCGGACAGCGGCACGGCCGACGGCCTGCACACGGAAGAGGTCATCGGCTGGACCGCCTACACGGTCTGACCTCCCGGCCTGCCCGCCACGCACCGCGCCCGGCCTCCCCGCCGCGCGCGGTGCAGTCCGTTCTCGGTGCCCTGGGCGTCGCGCGCTGAACCCGGCGAGCCCTTACTTGTCTTTTAACCCCTGAGGCTGTCGCGCTCGATGACGGTCTCGGGGCGTTTGGTCGTTTTCCCGACGTCGTAGTGGGTCACGAGGCGGCGGTTCTTCGAACCAAGTGGCCCACCTGGTCCGGGTGTTGAGGGTGTCGGTGCGCGGGCCGGACAGTGCAGGTGCGGGCGGAAGGTGCCGAAACCCTCGGCGGACTCGGGCCGGGGCGAGGCGCGCGGGCTCGGTCGGCTTCTCCCAGGGCGGCGGAGGTCCGCTACCTGGACAAGGTCAGCGACAACGGGGTGAAGAACCCCTTCGCCGCGGTGCAGCGTCCGGTCATCGACCCGGACTCCTCGCTCACCCCCGGCTACACCCAGCAGGAGTGGGCCACGCTGCTGCTCACCGCCCGCGACCACCACCGGGTCGCGGTGTACCGCAAGTGTGTCCACGCCCTGCTGCTCATGCTCTACACCTGCTGCCTGCGCGCGCTGGCAGATGGTAGCGGCGACGGTCTTGCCGAGGCCGGCTCCGCCGTGAAGGCTGGACGTTTTTCGCCGGGAAGCCGGCTGGCATCTTGAATGTGCCAACTCCCTGAAGGGCAACCGCTGTGGCGTCCTGTCACTCATACGAACGAGCCACCACTTGGCGTTACAGAAAGTGGGCAGGTAGGCGCCATGAGTGGGACACAGGACCCGGATGAGACGAAAACGGCCGCTGCCGCCGGCCACCAGAGCCACACGGGAGATGACACGTGCCCTCCCGACGGACAGCGGGAACCATGCGGTGATGGATTTGTGCGGGCGGCGGTCCACCGTTTCCACGAGATCCTGAGCGACGACGCCCTGGCCGCCGCCACCCACGAGGAGTTGCGGCGCGCGCAGGAAGCCGCAGGGCTGCTGGTGGAGGGAAGGGTGGTGGCCCCGGTGCTGAGGCCCCGGTTCATCACCGGAGGCGACATCGCCCGGGCCTGCGCGGCGGCGAGCCTGCTCGGCAGCGCCCTGCAACGCCTCGCCGGCCAGGCGCTCCACGACGGCACCGCCGGGACCGACGCCCGCAAGGTGCTGGCTCTGTCCGCGGTGGAGCGAGCCCTGCTGCAGCGAGCTCCCGTCTCGGACGGCGTGGCACTGCACGGGCGCCTGGACGGGTTCGTGGCCGGCACGCGGCTGGCCTTCGTCGAGTACAACGCCACCGTTTCCTGCGGCCCGCTCACCCAGGATCTGCTGGCCGGCATCTACCACGACACGCCCGCCATGCGGGCCTTCACTGAGGAGTTCGCGGTGTGGTGCCCGCCTGCGGCGGCGCGCAGCGCGGATGCGGTCGTGCATGCCTGGGAGGTGGGCGGTGCGCCGGGGGACCGGCCGCGGGTGGCGATCTGCGACTGCCTGCCCTCGCCCTCTCCGTGGGAGTTCGCCATGATGCGCCGTGAGCTGACAACCCGGGGTGTGGACGCGGTGGAGGTCTCCACCGACGACTTCGGGTACGACCGGGCTTTCGGGCTCTTCGTGCGGGACGGGGCGGGACGGCGGCAGCGCATCACTGCGGTCTACCGGCGTGCCGTCCTGTCGGATCTGATCGAACGTCACGGCATGGGCCTGCTGGAGCACCCTCTGGTGCGGGCATGGAGTGAGGGAGCGTGCGTGCTGGTCAACACGTTCACCAGCCATGTGGCGCACAAGAAGTCCGCGCTGGCGCTCCTGGGGGACCCGGCTGTGGCGGGCTTGTTGTGTGCTGAGGAAGCGGAAGCCGTGGACACACACGTGCCGTGGACGCGCGTGGTGCAGCCGGGGCCGACCACGCACCGGGGTGAAGAGGTCGATCTGCTTCCTTTCGCCACCGAGCACCGCGAGGAACTGGTCCTGAAGCCGAACGATGACTACGGCGGGCGCGGCGTCGTCCTGGGCCGCTCCCGTACCGCCGAGCAGTGGCGGGAGGACCTCGCACACGCCGAGCGCACGCCCCATGTGGTGCAGGAGGCGGTTCCGCTCCCCCACGCGGACTATCCGCTGTGGCAGGAGGGCCGGACGCAGTTCGTCCGCTGGAACGAGAGCACCGACCCCTACCTCCTGAGAGGCGCGGCCCACGGCTGTGTGAGCCGCCTGTCGACCGACGCACTGCTCAACGTCGGTGCCGGCGGCGCCGCGGTCCCCCTCTTCCACGTGCTGCCCACGCCGTGAAGCAGAGCACGGACACCTCCGCGGAATGCCCCGACTCCAGCACCCTCTTCGTCAGCAGCTGCGGCAGACCAGCGCCTCACCGGACAACTGCAGCCTTCTCTTCCCGGGCCCGGTCCATGCCGTCACCGGCGAGGACCTTGACCGCCACCAGGCGGTCGACCCGCGGGTCGTGCGCCTTCCGGACTTGCCCGAACCCGCCCGCACCGATGGGCTCGATCAGCCGGTAGCGGCCGTCCAGCACGGTCCCTGCCCGCACGACTCCCCTTCTCGGTGCGCACCGCGACGCACGGTATACCAGGCGTGTACCCGTCACGCTACGCCGGGACAACCACCTGGAACAGGGAAGTGCTGATCTCCTGCGTTTCGGCTCAGGCCATGGTTCGCAGAGCCCTCGGCGGGCCGATGGTTGGCGTCCCAGCTTCCCGCGCCGCACGCTCTTGCCGGGCCCGGCGTAGCACGGCGGCCTCGGTCGCCGCGGCCTGGCGGCGGCGCTGGGCGCGGGCCTGCTCGACCGGGGCCGGCGCATCATCCGCGACGACATCAGGTTCGGTGAACGCCCGGCGTGACAGCTCCTGCATCGCGGCGGTCTGCCGCTCCACCGCCTCTGCGATGCCCATGCCCGCCATGGACGGCCAGGCGGCCTGATGGTGCGCCTCACCGCGGTGTTGCTCGGGCGGCGTCCGCCCCCCCCGGCACGGCGGGCGCAGTCGGCTGCGGGATCGGCGAGACGGCCGTCGTGCCGGGGGGCGGCCTTCGGGGGCGCGGGCGCCAGGACGTGAACGGTGCGGACGTTCGCGCCGGACACCTTCTCGTTGGCCGTGGAGATCAGCTTCGGTGCTTTCCAGCGCAGCTGCGTGCCGTGCGTGGGCGCGTCGGGAGCGACGGCCAGGCGGCCGGTGTCCACGTCGAAGCCCGCCGCCTGGACGTGCCTGGCCAGCTCGGGCGCGGCCGCGGCGAGGATGTCGTCGAACCGGGCGAGGACGCTGCCGCCGGCGGCCGGGGCCATCATGCCGCGCTCGGTCATCATCATGCCGATCGCCGCACGAAGCCCAAGCGGATCACGGCCGTCGCGCCGTACGACGGTGCCGGTGCGCCGCTTCGCCTTCGTCGTCTGGGCGGCGCCGTTCTTCTTCGCCGCCACGGGCCGCGACCAGGGCCTGGCGCGCGAAATCGACCCCGCTCGGCTTGGCGCTCATGCCATCACCGCCCCGGCCGTACCGCCGTCCAGCGGGCGCGCGGCGAGCTTCGGCAGCTGGTCCGTCCACGGCGCGGCCGCGGCGGTCTCGGTGCGGGTGGCGATCTGCTTGCGCAGCTGCTCCAGCCGCGTCGCCAGCAGGTACCCGGCCACGCGCTCCCGGGCCACGTCGGCGGCCTTCATCGCCGCGGCGACGGCGTCCGCGCCGGTCGGGTTGTACTGGAACCAGGGACGGCCCTGCTCGGCCTTGAACGCCCGCCGGGCCTCGGCCTGCCCGGTCCAGCCCAGCATCGCCAGCGCGGCTGAAGGTGTCACCTGCCGGCGGAAGCGGGTATGCAGGATGGCTCACGAGCCGCAGCGTTCAGGCATCTCCCGCCAGGCCACCCGGCCTGGACTCTAAGCGATCCGTTCAGGGTCCTGCGGTCCTCAGGCGTTGAGGTAGGTGAGGACGGCCTGTACCCGCCGGTGGGTGTCGTGGGTGGGTGGGAGGTCGAGCTTGGCGAGCAGGTTGGAGATGTGTTTCTCGACGGAGACGGGGGCCAGGACGAGGCGTTCGGCGATGGCGGCGTTGGACAGGCCCTGGGCCATGAGGGCAAGGACGTCGTGTTCGCGGGGGGTCAGCCGGGTTAGGGCGGTGTCCTGGCTGCTGCGGGCGAAGATCTGGGCGACGACCTCGGGGTCGAGGGCTGTGCCGCCGGCGGCGACGCGTTCGAGGGCGTCGAGGAAGGCGTCGAGGTCGGTGACGCGGTCCTTGAGGAGGTAGCCGACGCCGCCGTGGCCGTCGGCCAGGAGCTCGGCGGCGTAGGAGCGTTCGACGTACTGGGACAGGATGATCACCGGCGGGGCGGGGGTGTGGCGGGCGCGGATCTCGATGGCGGCGCGCAGTCCTTCGTCGCGGAAGCCCGGCGGGAGCCGGACGTCGACGAGGGCGAGGTCGGGCTGGTGGGTGTCCACCGCCGCGATCAGTGCGGGTCCGGAGTCGACGGCGGCGAGCACGTCGTGCCCGGTGGCGGTGAGCAGACGGATGAGTCCCTCGCGCAGCAGGAGCAGGTCTTCGGCGATCACAAGGCGCATGGGAACTCCGCGTGGACGGTGGTGGGGCCACCGGTGGGGCTGGTCAGGGCGAGGGTGCCGTCGAGGGCTTCGATGCGGCGGCGCAGTCCGGTCAGTCCGGGCCCGTCGGGGTCGGCTCCGCCGCGCCCGTCGTCGGTGACGGTGACGGTGAGCGTGCCGTCGGCGTGGGGGTGGACGGTGACGGTGGCGGTGGTGGCGTGGGCGTGTTTGGTGATGTTGGTGAGGGCTTCCGCGATCAGGAAGTAGGCGGCGGCCTCCAGGGCGGGCGCCAGGCGGTGGGGAAGGCGTACGTCGGAGGTGACGGGCAGGGGGTGGTCGGCGAGGAGGGCGGTCAGGGCGCCGTCCAGGCCGCGGTCGGTGAGGATCGGGGGGTGGATGCCGCGCACGAGGTGGCGTAGCTCGTCCAGGGCGGTATTGACCTCGGCGCGGGCTGCGGCCAGGTCGGCGCGGGCCTGGGCGGCGGCGGGGCCGAGGGCTTTGAGGCGTCGCTCGGCCAGGGCCAAGGTCATGCCGAGAGCGACGATGCGGGCCTGGGCGCCGTCGTGCAGGTCGCGTTCGATGCGGCGCAGTTCGGCGGCCTGGGCGTCGATGGCCCGGCTGCGGGTGCGAGCCAGGTGGTCGGTGCGCTCGGTCAGGCGCTGGGTGCGGCCGGGGCCGAGCAGACCGGCGGCCAGCGAGGCCTGTCCGGTGGCCAGGGCGCGGACGAGGCGCGCGAGGACGGGCAGCGCGACCAGCGCGGCCAGGGCCGTCAGTGCCCGGCGCGGCAGCGTGGTCACGGTGATGAATCCGAGGTCGCCGCGGCGGGCCGGGGGCAGGGCCCAGGCCCAGGCCGGCGAGGTGAGGGCCGCCAGGTCCACGGCCAGGGCCACCACGGCGACGACGGCGCAGACCAGGGCCAGCGGGAAGAGGATCGTCAGCCAGGCCGCGTCCCGCCAGGTGGCCGGGTGCGCGGCCCGCTGCCGGGCCCGGGCGAGGACGGTGTCGGCCTCGGTGGGCGGGTACGGGGCCGGGACCGCGTCGGGCAGGACGAGACCGGCGCGGCGCCGTTCGAGTCCGGCGAGCCGGCGCGCTACGGCCGTGGTGGCGAGGAAGGCGGGGGCGCCCAGGTGGGTGACGGCCAGGACCGCGCAGCCGGTGACGCCTGCCACGACGGTCACCAGCGCCCCGACGCCCGCGGCCAGGCCGAGCAGCAGATACCGCAGGGACCGGACGGTGCGCTCGACCATGTCCCGCACTTTACGGATGGCCGGTCCCGCCGCGGCGGGACGGGCTCCGGCCGCTGCCTTGCGTGTCGGCTTCACTGCTCGCTCCGTCCGCCGGGGGCCGTGGTGGTACGCAGCACCAGGCGCGTGGACAGGGCCGCGCCCGCCAGGCCGAGAAGTCCGGCGCCGGCCAACAGGCCCGCGTATTGGACCGGGTCGACGAGCAGGCGCCACTGGCCGTCCTGAGCCCTGCTGAAGGTGCCCACGACCACCGCGGTGATGGCCGCCCCCACGAGCAGGCCCGCGGCGACCGTCAGGACGGCCTCGCGCACGGCCATGGCCCGCACCTGGCGGACGGTGGCGCCCAGCAGCCGCAGGGCTGCGTACTCGCCGCGGCGGCCGAGGGCGGCCATGGCGAAGGTGTTGAGCACGGCGACGGCGGTGAAGACCACGGAGATGCCTGTCAGCAGAAGCAGCGCCGCCCGCTGCGAGGCGGCCTCGGCGTCCCGCCGGCTGTCCGCGGCGCCGGCGCCCGCCGACAGGTGTGGGAACCGCGCGCGCAGATCGGCCAGGGCGGCCGGGCGGGGGGCTTGGCCGAGGTGGACGGCCGACAGCAGGGGCCGGGCGGTGTGCGCCGCGGCGAGCGGGCCGGGCAGCAGCATGTCGCCGAAGCCAGATGACCGGGCGTACAGCGCCACCACCGGCCGGCGCAGCCGGGTGCCGTCCGGCAGCCACAGCGCGGCCGTGTCGCCCACCCGCCAGTGCTGGGCGTCAGCCAGGTCTTCGCTGATCGCCACCCCCTCGGCCAGGCCGCGCAGGGAACCATGGGTGACGTCCAGGTCGAGGACGCCGTCGCCGCTGCGGTACAGGCCCTGGGCGGGGTGGTGCCGCGGCTTGCCGCCCTCACGGACCATGACCTCGGTGGGCAGGGTCGCGTCCGCGTCCCGCACCCCGGGCATCCCGGCCGCCTCCGAGTAGGCACGCAGCGGCAGACCGGGGCCGCCGTCGGCGGACAGGGTGGTACGGGCGGGCGCCATCCGGGCGGTCGCGGCCTGATCAGTGAGGTCGCTCAGCAGGGTGGAGTTCAGCAGCATGGTGGCGTTCAGGGCGAACAGCAGCGTCAGCGGCATGGCCGCCCCCGCCGCCCGCAGGGGAAAGCGCCGGGTGTTGGCGGCGGCCAGCCGTCCGGTCGCTCCCGGCAGCAGGCCGCCGAAAAGGGCGCCCACCGCCCGCACCAGCCACGGCCCCAGGGCGGCAGCGGCACAGATCAGCAGGGCGCAGCCGATGAAGCCCATGCCCACGCCGATCCCGCCGCGCATCGGCGTGAACGCCAGCACCGCCGCCGCGCCCGCGATCAGCACCGTCCCCGTCAGCAGGCGCCAGAACCCGCCGCCGGCCGGGGCGGCGGCCGACTCCCGCATCGCCTCCGCCGGCGCGATCCGGGCCACCCGCCGCGCGGCGAAGTACGCCGCCGACCGCGCCACCGCCACCCCGGCTGCGGCCGCGATCAGCAGGGGCCACACACCGCCGTGCACCTTCAGGGATGCCGGAACGGCGCCGGTGTCCACGAACCGGTCGCGCATCCAGCCCGCCAGCCACAGCCCGACCGGGGCCCCCGCCACGGCGGCGGCCACGCCCACCGCCCATGCCTCCAGGCCCAGCAGCCGACGCACCTGGCGCGGTGTGGCCCCCAGCGTCCGCAGCAACGCCAGCTCGCGCAGGCGCTGCCGGGCGGCGAAGGCGATGGTCCCGGCGATGACGAACAGGGCGGCGAACACGGTGATGCCGGCCATGGAACCGAACACCCCGACCGCGCCGGTGTAGGTGACCAGCGCGGCCGGCGCGTCGGCCCGCACCCGCTCCTCACCGGTGAGCACCCGCACATTCCCTCCGGCCGCCGACCGGACCCCGTCCAGTACCTCGTTGTCGTCAGCACCCGGCGCGAAGCGCAGGGCGAGCGCGGTCGCGTCGCCCGGCTGGGCCAGCCGCTCCGCGTCCGAGACGGAGAAGAACGCCGCGCCCTGCCAGGGCAGCTGCGGGCCCTCGGGGGCCGCGACGATGCCGGCGAGACGGAACGAGGCCACCTCCTTCGACAGGGCCATGCGCACCCGGTCCCCGGGGCGCACCTCGGCACGCCGGGCCAGTCCCGCGTCGAGTACCACCTCGCCGTTGTGGGGCGCGTGCCCGCTGAGGAGCCGGAAGGGAGTCAAGGGTGCCGACGTCCAGGGGTGCCCCAGCACCGGCGCCCCGCCCGACCCGCCTGCGACCGGACTCCCCTCGGCCGTGAGCGGCTGGGCGTGGAACGACACGTCCTTGGTCACCCGCGCCACTCCGGGCACCGCGGCCAGGCGGTCGGCCAGACCGGCGGGCAGCGCGGGCGCGCCGGACAACGGGCGGCTCTTGGTCTTGTCCCCGTCCCGCACGGACACCTGGCGCGGGCTGCTGACCACGGCGTCCGCGGCGGTGTACCGGTCGGATCCGGCCGGAGAGGACAGCGCGGAGAACAACAGGGTGCCGCAGGCGGCGACCAGCGCCACCGCCAGGGCCGTGCCGGCGAAGGTGCCGGCGAAGGACCACCAGCGGTGGCGCACGGTGGCGAGAGCGAGACGGATCATCGGGTACTCAGCTCCGTCATCACCGCGGCGACCTGCGCGGCCGACGCACCGTCGAGGCAGGAGTGGAGCCGGCCGTCGGCCAGGAAGAGGACCTGGTCCGCCCAGGCGGCGGCAGCGGGGTCGTGCGTGACCATCACCACCGTCCGATCCAGCTCGTCCACCGCCTCCCGCAGCAGCGCCAACACCTCGTGCCCGGCCGACAGGTCGAGCGCTCCGGTCGGCTCGTCGGCGAACAGCACCTCAGGGCGTCCGGCCAGCGCCCGCGCGACCGCCACCCGCTGCTGCTGACCGCCCGAGAGCTGGTCGGGGCGGGCGTGCTTGCGCCCGGACAGTCCCACGCGTGCGAGGACCTCGTCAGCCCAGCGCCGGTCCGGGCGCACACCGGCCAGGCGCTGCGGCAGCAGGACGTTCTGCCACACCGACAAGACCGGGACCAGGTTGAACGACTGGAACACGAAACCCGCCCGCCGACGGCGCGTCCGCGTCAGCGCGGGCTCCCGCAGCGCGCCGATGTCCTCCCCGGCCAGCCGGACCCGCCCGGCGCTGGGCCGCTCCAGCCCTGCCGCGCAGTTCAGCAGCGTCGATTTGCCGGACCCGGAAGGACCCATCACCGCCGAGAACGTTCCCGCCGCCAGCCGCGCGCTCACTCCACGCAGCGCGGGCGTCCCGCCACCGCCGGGGTACGTCTTCGACACATCTTCCAGCTCGACCGCAGCCGCCGGATCACTCGCGAGGTCCATGATCCCAGCCTCACCGGAACGAAGCCGCGCGCCTACATGGCCCACTCGTAACCTGAAGGTGGGGATAGCCCTACCTTCAGGTAGCTGGTCCTGCCGTTCTTGCACGGGCCCACACCGGTCAGCCGTAGTACTCCAGCCAGAATGCGTGGCCTGAGCTGGTTCATGTTCGGTAGGCAGTGTCGGGCTGCGGCTTGGTGCCGTCTGCGCCGGAGGGACCAGTGCAACGCGTGGATGACTGCTCCGAGGCTGGGTGTGGGCGGGGCAGGAGCGTGTCCGGCGTCCACATCGATCTTCACGGTCGTATCAGCCATATCCCCCGTACGTGCCGCTGACTACCTGCACGCATTACCCACCGTCCCCGCCCGCGCTCCGGGTGCCCGGAGGACCGCTCGGCATCGCCGCACAGCGCTACGGCGCCTCGTGCGCCGCCACCGCCTGCCAGGCCGCCAGGTCCGTCCCTGCTGACTCCACGTCGCGCGTCCTGCCTTCTGGTCCTTGAGCGGGACGTCACCGCCGGGTGCGTACGAGGGTGACGGCGGGTTCGGTGTCGTCGGCGAACACCAGGCGCATCCTGTCCGTTCCCCTACGGACGTAGGTGTGGGCGGCTCCGGCCTCGCAGCCCTCGTCGGACCGGGACCGGTCCACGTCCATGGGTCCGAAGGCGAGGTGGCTCTCGTCCTGGGCCACGAGGACGTCCTCCATCTCGCAGCGCCTGCCGTCCTCGCCGTCGAAGCGCAGGCGGGCGACGGCTGCGCCGACGCTCCCACGGCGCACGGTGACGCGCAGCGCGCCGCCGGACGCGCCGCCCTTCCCCGTCGCCTTCCAGGTGCCCAGGAACGCGTCGTCGACGGGGCCGGTGTCGTCGGCACGGCGCAGCGTGCGGGGTTTGCCGCGTACCGTCCAGACGAGTTCGCCGTCGTCGCCCAGCCGCAGACTCTGATCGGCCGGCGGGGGACAGTCGTCGGCCGGGACGGACCTGGTGGCTGTTGCGTCCTCGAGCAGGACACGGGTGTCCCCTACGTCGCGCAGGCGGCTGGTGCCCTGGCAGAGCGTGTGCGTATGCACAAGGAGGTAGGTGACGGCCGGCTGCCCGCCGCGGTTCTCCCCCACCGTGAGCCGCACCAGTGCGGGGCCGCCCTTGATCACGCTTTTCCAGGAACCGAGGTACGCCCGCGGCAGCGGCGCGTCATCCGGGTCGTCCGAAGCGGCACCACCGGCGCCACCGTTGCCGCCGCCCCCGCCGTCACCCCCTGTACCCGGCAGCGGGCCCAAGAACCACAACCCGGCCGCGGAGGCAGCCGCCACGGCCAGCGCCGCGGCCGGCACCACCACGCGGCGGTGGAACCTCCCTGCTCCGCCCGGACGCGAGGAGGTGGGTGCACCCGCGGCGGTTGTCGCATCGGCCGCCGTCGGGCCGGCCGCGGGCGCGGAGGCAGGCCCCGCTGTATCGGGGGCGGATGCCTCGGACGCCGCCGGAGAACCTTCGTCGTGGCGCGGGGACCGGGAGCCGGACTCAGGCCCGGGCCCGTCCAGGTCCAACAACTGGCCGCTGAGCCGTGCCAGTTCAGCCGTCAGCTGCCGGGGGAGCCAGTCCTGCCCGGTGAAGGGGCCGCACACGTTCAGCACGTCGGCGACGGACGGCCGCTGCTCCGGAGACTTGGCGAGGCAGTCACGCACCACGTGAGCCAGCCACTCCGGAATCCCGGCGAGGTCCGGCTCCTCCTCCACCACGCGGTACAACAGCGCGTGCAGCCCGGCCTGCACGGAGCCGAACGGCGGACGGCCTGTCGCCGCGTAGGCCAGGACCGCGCCCAGGCAGAAGATGTCCGACGCGGGCGCCACCTCACCGCCGCGCACCTGTTCCGGCGCCATGAAGCCCGGCGACCCGATGACGGCTCCCGTACGCGTCACCGCCTCACCCGGGGCCGTGTCCCACGCCCGCGCGATACCGAAATCGACCACGCGCGGGCCGTCCACGGCGAGCAGCACATTCGACGGCTTGAGGTCACGGTGCACGACCCCAGCGCCGTGGATCGTGTCGAGGGCCTGTGCCAGGCCCGAACCCAGGCCGCGCAGTGTGTCCTCCGGCAAGGGACCGAACGACCGGCCGACCACGTGCTCCAAGGACAAACCCGGCACGTAGCCCGTGGCCACCCAGGGCACCGATCCCTCCATGTCGGCGTCCAGCACCGGAGCGGTCCACGGCCCTCCGACCTTGCGCGCGGCCCGCACCTCCCGCGCGAAGCGCGTGCGGAACTCTTCCTGCTGCGCCAGTTCGCCGCGTACCGTCTTCACCGCGACGGTACGCCCGCCGGCGGAGCGCGCCAGATAGACCCGCCCCATCCCGCCGGCGCCCAAACGCGCGAGCACGCGGTACGGACCGATCACACACGGGTCGTCAGGTCGCAGCTCCTCCACGCCCGGATGGTCGCACGATCACTCCAGCCCCGGTACCGGAACATGTCACTTCGTTCCCCTGTGTACGGCGGCGGTTCCCCTGCGTCCGGGTCAGCGGCGGTCGTGGACCGTGCGGGCTGGATCGCGGACCAGTCCCCCACCCGCATCCAGGACGCGAGCGGCTCCACAGTGCCGTCGACCCGCTCGGCGCCGACGGGCAGAACCTGCTCCACCTCGGCGGCCGCAAGTGCGGGGCTGAGCGCACCCCGCCCGCTCCACCTCCCGCGGCGCCGCACGCGTCCGTGCCCGCTGTGTGAGACATGCGCGGCAAATAGGCGGTCGTCTGCATGGTCGGTCCGGGACCACGCCTGGGGCCGCTCGGCCACGCAGGCCACGGATCGGCGGTATCGCGTCGAGCAGGGGCAACAGTTGGGTGACGTGGTGGCGATTGCCTCCGGTAAACGACACAGCGAGCGGGGTGCCGCGACTATCCACGATCACATGGTGTTTGGAGCCGGGGCGGGCGCGGTCGACGGGCGAAGGGCCGACATGCTCCCCGCCTTTGAGGGCCCGGACGTGCGAGCCGTCCACGGCGCAGTCGTCCAGGCCCAGCAGGTCCGCGCGGCGGAGTTCGGCCAGCGCCGCCCTGCCGGGCGAACTCACGCTGGTGCACGTACGAGGCGTATGCGGCGACCGTGGCCACGGCTGCGGCACCGGTCCGCCGTACCCACGTGTCCGGTTCGCTCATGTGCCGTGGGGTAGGCAGCCTCATCCCGCGGCCCTCTCGTGCCGGGCCGGGAGAACACCCTCTTCGGCTCGGTCCTCCTCAAAGGCGGGCTCCAGCTCCGCGCGGGCACGGGTAAGTCCCCGCGGTACAGACCGGTGGCCCCAGTGCACAATCAGTGCGCACTTGCGCAGGAACTCCCGGGGACTCCCAGGTAGAAGAGGGATGCCTGCACGACCCGAGAAGCCCTCGGCAGCCTCAAATATGCTGGTCAGAGGCGGGAAGGCAGCCGAGTCCTTCAGTCCAGGCAGAACTCGTTGCCCTCCGGGTCGGCCATGACGAGGTGGCCCGCGCTCAGTGGAGGGGTGGGCTCGAAGCGGTGTACTCGTGTCGCCCCCAGCGCGACGAGCCGCTCGCACTCCGCCTCCAGTGCCGCCATCCGCTCCTCCCCGCGCAGCCCGGGCGCCGCCCGGACATCGAGGTGCACGCGGTTCTTGGCGGTCCTGCCCTCGGGCACCCGCTGGAAGAACAGGCGCGGGCCGTGCCCCTCGGGGTCCTCGACGGCCGATCGCGCGGTGCGCTCCTCCTCCGGCACCCCGGCCCGCGCGAGGAAGTCGTCCCACGCGGCCAGGGGGTCGGCGCCCGCGGGCAGGTCGACGCCGGGCGGGCCGGGGTGGACGTAGCCCAGGGCCTCGCGCCAGAAGGTCGACAGGGCCCGGGGGTCGTGGGCGTCGAAGGTGACCTGGAACTGGCGGCTCATGGTGGTGCTCCGTTCGTCGGCGTCTCGTACGCGCGGTCGGTGTCGTGCTTCACTCTGGCACCGCAGGCGGACAGGATCGGTCCGCTATCGCCCGGGGCTCTGGCAAGGTGGCGGCATGACGGCGGCACAGGGTGACGGGCACGGGACGACGGAGCGGGTGCTCACGCTGCTGGGGCTGTTGCAGCAGCGCCACGTCTGGACCGGCCCCGAGCTCGCGGCCCGGCTCGGGGTCACGCCGCGCACGGTGCGGCGCGACGTGGAACGGCTGCGCACCCTCGGCTACCCGGTCCACGCCGGCCAGGGCGTCGGGGGCGGTTACCGGCTCGGGCCGGGCCGGGACCTGCCGCCGCTGCTCCTCGACGACGAGGAGGCGGTCGTCACCGCGGTCGCGCTGCTGGCCGGGGCGGGCGGCGCGGCCGCCGGGGCCACGGACGCGGCGCTGCGGACCCTGACCAAGCTCGACCGGGTGCTGCCCGCCCGGCTGCGGCACGAGGTGCGGACGCTCTCCGGATCGGTGGAGTTCTTCGGCACGGCCCGCGCGCCGGTCGACCCCGACGTGCTCCTGACGCTGTCCGGCGCCTGCCGTGACCAGGTCGAGGCCACCTTCCGCTACCGGTCCGGGGACGAGGCGCGGGAGCGGCGGGTCGAGCCGTACCGCCTGGTCGCCTCCGACCGGCGCTGGTACCTCCTCGCCTACGACCTCGACCGCGACGGCTGGCGCAGCTTCCGCCTCGACCGGATGACGGACGTGGCCGCGCGGACCTGGCGCTTCTCCCCGCGCGCCGCGCCCGACGCGGCGGCGTACGTACAGGAGGGCGTGGCGAGCCGCGCCTATCCGCACCAGGCGCGCTTCCTCGTGCACGCGCCGGCCGACACGGTGCGCGCGCAGGTCCCGGCGTCGGCCGCCGTCGTACGGGGGCGGGGGGACGGGCGCTGCGAGGTGCTCAGCGGTGCCGGGAGCCTCGACCGCATCCTGCTGCACGTGCTCCTGCTCGGGCACGCCTTCGAGGTGCTCGACCCGCCCGAACTCGTGGACCGCTGCCGCGTGCTGGCCGAGCACTTGCTGGCGGCGGCCGCGGCGTCCGCTCCGGAGCCGCCGGACGGGGGCGGGGCCTGAGTCGTGCCGCGGGCTCGTGCGCGGGGTGCCCGGGGCCCGGCGGTCCTCAGCCGAACAGCGGGAAGCGGGCCGCCGCCGGGCCCAGCGCGGCGCGCTCCGCGGGGGTCAGCTCGGCCCGGCCTGTGCCCACGCGCGCGTAGTGCTCGTCCGTCCAGTGCGGCGGGGCGGCCCGGCCGAGCAGGCCGTCGAGCGTGGCGCGCACCGCGGCCAGGCCCTCGGGCGCCGGCCCCGGCAGGCGCGGGAGCCCCGCCGTCAGGTCCAGGTGGTGGACGGTCGCCTCCACGGCGAGGGTGGTCAGCAGGTCCCCGGCGGTCAGTACGTGCCCCTGCGTACGGACGTGCCCGGCGGGGTCCGCCGCGGCCGCCGCGTGCGCGACCGCCGCCAGTGTCGCGCGGTACCGGTCGCGCAGCGCGGCGAAGTCCGCGAGCACGCTGGCGTTGACGCGCGTCCGGAGCCGGTCGTCGGCCGCCGCCGCGGTGTCCGGCCGCCACCTCCGCCAGTAGGTCACGGCGTCCCGGTCCGCCGGCTCCCGCGTCGGCGTGTGCAGGGCCACCAGGGCGCGCTGGGCGTCCTCCAGGCAGTGCACGACGAGGTCGCGGACCGCCCAGCCGGTGCAGCCGGTCGGCGCCCACGACTCCGCGTCCGTCAGGCCGGCGACGGCGTCCGACGCCGCCGCGTACGCCGCGCGCAGCGCCGGTACGGGGCCGGCGCCCGCTCCTGTACTCGTGCGGATGGCTGGCTCCGGGCTCATGCGGACGGCTCCCCAGCGGTCGAGTGGTGCGACGTGACGTACGTACGTACGAGGCGGGTGGGGTGGGTGGTGCGGTCAGGAGAAGATGGCGTGCACCTGGTCGACCGCTTCGGGGCCGTAGCCGACCGTGCCCACGGGGACCGCGCCGTCGATCGCCTCGATGACGCGCCCGGCCCAGACCGGCCCGAACCCCCCGCACAGCTCGATCAGTTGCACGCCCTCGCCCACCAGGCGGCGCGCGGCCTCGATGCCCTCCTCGGGCTTCTCCACCCCGACCAGGACGGTGCGGCACGCGCCTGTGTCCACGACGTCGACCTGACCGCCCGCGGGGCTCCCGGCCGCCGTGTAGATGAAACCCCAGTGCGTGAGCGCCATGCCGGTGAACCCCCTGTGTCGCGGTGCCGCCCGGCATCCGCCGGATCCGTTCAACCTAAACAGAAAAAAGGCCGCGCCAGAACGCCGGCCGAAGGGGAACGGCGCGTGATCCGCGCCTCATCGGGCCCGGCGCGGGGTCCCGTTCGCGGCCCCGTGGACCGCGCCTGCGTCCGGCGGTCGACGGTCGGTGGTCGGTGGCGGCTTCCCGGGCACCGGAGTGGCCGGGAGGCCGCCGCCCGGGGGTCACCGCAGCGAGATGTGCAGGACCTCCGCGACCCGCCGGTACCCGGCGCGCAGGTAGATCCGCTCCGTGTCGTCGTTCTCCGGCGTGAGGAACGGCGTGGTGATCCCGGCGTACGGGCAGGCGCGCGTCAGCGCGGCCGTGAGCGCCGACGCGATGCCGCGCCGCCGGTACGCCACGCGCACGCCGATGGCGGCGAGTTCGCTCGTGCCCTGGTGCGGCGGCCCGAGCTGGCCGCCGCCCACGCCCTGGCCGGTCTCCGTGTCGAGGGCGAGGGCGACGAGGCCGCCGCGGTCCAGCACGCCCCGCAGCCGCGCGACGTCGTGCGCGGTGACCGCGGGCTGCTCGTACGCCTCGCCCTGTGCCTCGGCGACCTGCCGGAGCTGTGTGTCGGTCCTGGCGAGCACGACCTCGACCGGCCCGGTGGGCGGCGGGGGCGGAGCCTCCCCGGGGACACAGGTCAGGACCGGGAGTCGCCGTTCGGCGGTGAACCCGGCGGCGGTGAGCGCGTCCTCGACGCGGGGAGCGGCGGCGGGGAGGTACTCGAGGCGCGGTGTCCGCGACCGGGCGGTGAACGTCCTGACGAGCTGTCGGACGTGGTCGCCGGTCGGTTCCGCCCCGTCGTCGGGGACGGCGTAGTTGAAGAAGGGCCCGGCGTCGTGCGGGTCGAGGCGGACCGTGAACGGGCCGGCGCGCAGGGCCCGGTCACCGGCGGCGTGGCGCAGATAGGCGTGGGTGTGCGAGGCGAAGGAGAACACGAGACGTCCTTTTCCGACTGGTCTGAAGACGAGGTCCGTGGCACGGACGGGCCGCTCCAGCAGCCGTCACCGGCGCAAGGGTCCGGTGGGATGGCGCAGCGGCCCGTCAGCGGGTCGCAGGCACAGGCATCGTCCTTCCGTGTTCGCTCTCGGTGCACCCGACGGTAGGCGCTTCCCGGAAAGCCGGGCAAACGGTTTTCGCGTGCGCCCGCCGGGTGTGGCAGCCGTACGCGTCGAAGCCGTCGGGCGGTTCGCCGCACGAAGCGCGCCCCCGCCCCGGGCCTCGCGGGCCGGGGCGGGGGCGCGGTGTCCCCACGAGCGGTGTCAGCGCGGACGGCGGGTCAGCGCGGACGGTGCGTCAGTGCGGACGGCGGGTCAGTGCGGACGGTGCGTCAGCGCGGACGGTGCGTCAGCGCGGACGGTGCGTCAGCGGGCGACCCGCCAGGTGAACTTCTTCGTCAGGAGCTTGCGCAGGGCCGGGTCGAGGACCGCCTTGGTGGTGTCCGTGCCGCGCACCGAGACCTTGTGGGCGCGGCCGTCGGCCGGCACGCCGAGGGCGCGCGGCGTCATGCTCGCCTTGTCCTTGCCCTTGTCGGTGGCCCGGCCGTCGACGTACCAGCGCAGTTGGACGCCCTTGCCCGCCTGGACGGTGATGGTCTGCGTGCGGCGCACCTCCACGCTCGTGCGGGTGGTGGCGCTGATCACCGACGCGTGCCGGTGGAAGCCCGCGATCATCGCCTCGCGGCCGGGCAGGTTGAACTCGGTGCCGAGCGTCCGCATGATCGAGTTCTCGGTGGGGCGGTAGATGCCGCGCGCGAAGTAGCCGCCGCCGCGGTACGCGCCGACCTTGCCGCCGTCCGGGGACGTCCGGCCGATCCAGCGGTACCACTTCTTCTTCTGCGCGGTGAGCTGGGCGGCCTTGAGCTTGCTGATGTTCGACTCCCACGGCTCGGCGCCGTCGTACCGGCTGGACTCGTCGTCCCAGTACTCGTCGGCCAGCTTGCCCAGCGAGTGGCCGGTCTCGTGGACGAGGATCTGCGAGGACTCGTAGCTGTCCGAGGAGGCGGTGGCGATGCCGTCGTATCCGGAGGGCGAGGTGATGTCGTTGTAGCCCGCGCCGCCGTACATGGTGGAGTTGGCGAGGACGATCACCAGGTCGGCGTCCGGGGCCTTGCTCGCGTACGCCTCGACCTTCTCGGGGTTGACGCACAGCAGGCGCTCGATGCCGTCGCAGTAGAACGACGAGCCGAGCGCCGTCCTCTTGCTCACGTCCGGCGTGGGGTCACCGCCGACACCCGACTGCGGGGAGTGGGCCTCCACGGCCCAGACGTTGAACTGCTTCTTGTACGTGGCGTACGGCTCGACCTTGGAGACGTCCTTCCACTTGGCGCGCACGTCGGCCTGGAAGTCCTTCTGCTGGGACTTGGTGTAGCCGTCGCCGATGAAGACGACGTCGGCCTTGGAGCCGGACGTGCCGTTCTTGACGAGCTGCACGACCTTGCCGTCGCCCGCGATCGCCGTCCGCTGCTTGTGGTTCAGCGGCGCGGGGACGGGGACCGTGGTGTGCCGGGGGTGGCTGTCGGGGCCGGGGAAGTACTCGACGTGCTGCCGGCGTTCCGCGGACCCCGTGGCCGAGGAGGACGACGCGGACGACGCGGACGATCCGGCGTCGGGGCCGGCGGCGGTGGCGCCGGCGGTCGCGGCGAGCGACGCCGCGACGACGACACCCGCGGCGACGGCTATCTGAAGTCGGGTGCGTCTGCCCCGTATGGATATGCCGGACTTGTCACTCCGCATGGAGGTCCTCTCGAACAACCGCCGCACAAGCGGCGTGTTAAACCGAATAAATGAGCGGCTCAACGTAGAGGTTCGAACGGTGACGAGGCAATTCGGCGCGCGTACGCCACCACGGAGGCGGCCGAAGTCACCTCGGAGCGCGCCGATTTGCTCGGACCTTCACCCGCGGGACCCGGCCCGTTCAGGCGCGCGCCGCCACCGCGTGTCGGATCAATCGCTTAGCTGATCTTTCACCCTCCCGGGCCCCACTCCGGCGCACGCTCCGCTCGTTACTCCCGTGAGGCCGCCCGCCGGGCGGCCGACGTATCGATCGACGCAGCGGAGGAGTACACAACATGCATGTCATGCGACGCGTGGCGGTGGTGGTTTCGGTCGTCGGGCTGCTGGTGACAGCGCCCATGGGCCTGGCCGCCGCCCACAGTGGCGACGCGGACGCGGGGGCCGGCGGTCTGCTGTCCAACGTGTCGGGACGCAACTCCTCGGGCCACGCCAACCTGTGCGGCACCGGCAAGGTGTCCCTCCTGAAGGACCGCACCTGCCTGACCCACTCCGAGCGCGCGGGCGCCTCGTCGGGCGACCACGTCGGGCCGAGCGGAGGCGTCCTGTCGAACCTGCTGTTCGCCCGCAACGCGTCGGGACACAGCAACAACTGCGGCAACGAGACGGTGTCCGTGCTGACCCGCACCACCTGCGTGACCGTCGACGAGTAAGGGCGGCTACGGGCGGCACGCGCGGGCGGTGACCGGGGCCGCTCCCCCGGCGCCCGCGCGGCCGCCCGGACGTACGGCAGCGGTGTCCTGTGTCCCGGTTGCCCGCGGGCACAGGACACCGGCCCGTCCCCCACGCTCTTCCCCGTGAGCCAGGAAAGGCGAACGCATGCCGACGGACACGTCGTCGACCCAGCTCCGCGTCGGAGTGGTGACCCCGCTCACCGGCCGCCTGGCGCCGCTCGGAGCACCCCTCTCGTACGTCCTGCGGGCACTGGCCCCGCGCCTCGGGCGCGTCCGCAACGGCGCCCGCTCCTACGCCGTGCGCGTCGCGGTGCGCGACAGCCGGTCCGACCCGCAAGCGGCCCGGCGCGCCGTGCGGGACCTGGCCGAGGGCGAGCGGGCACACCTCGTCCTGACGATGGCCGGCACCCAGGTGCTCCCCGCCGTCACCGCCGCCTGCGAGGAGCTGGGCGTCCCCTGCGTGTCGACCACCTTCCCGTGGCAGGCGTATCTGCACACCCGCGGCGCCTCGGCGCGGGACCGGTTCCGCTGGACGTACCACTTCGCGTGGGGCCTGGACGACATCGCGGCCGTCTTCGCCGACCTGTGGGAGCAGCTCGGCGGCCCGCGCACCGTCGGCTGCCTGTGGAACGACGGACTCCAGGGACAGCTCCTGCGCGACGAGCGGCACGGGTTCGTCCCGGTGGCCTCGGAGCGCGGGCACACCCTCGTGGACCCCGGCGGCTACCGGGAGGGGACGGACCCCTTCGACACCCACGTCGCCGCCCTGCGCGCCCGCGGGGCGGAGCTCGTCACCAGCGCCGCCACCGCCACCGACCTGGCCCGCTTCCACCGCCGGGCCCGGGAGGGCGGGCCGCCGCCGCGGCTGATCACCTGCTCCCGCTGGCTGACCTACCCCCACACGCACACCACGCGCGCCGAGGACGTGCACGCGGAGCTCGGCGACGCCCGCGTGGCCACGCTCGTCTACTGGTCCCCGGACCACCCCTACCGCTCCGGCCTGGACGGCACCACCTGCGCCGAGCTGGCGCGCGGCTACCAGCAGGCCACCGGCTCGCCGTGGCTCCAGCCGCTCGGCCTGGCCCACGCCCTGGTGGAGGTCGCGCACCACGCGCTGACCACCGCCGCCGACCCCACCGACCGCGCGGCCCTCGCCCAGGCGCTCGCCGGTGCCCGCGTCGCCACCGTCGCGGGGACCCTGGACTGGACGGCGGGCCCCTCCCCGGTGATCGCCCGGCTGCCCCTCGTCGGCGGGCAGTGGCACCCCGGCCCCCGGGGGCCCCGCCTCGCCGTCGTCACCAACACCGGCTCGCCCGCGGTTCCCCTCACCGGCAGCCTCGTACCGGCCTGGTAGGCGCTGGGTCCGGCCCGTCGGCACAGTACGGCGAGGGGCGCGGGCCTCGGCGTGGCCGCTCCTCCATCCGTATGGGTCACCACCTCGTGCGCTCCTCGTTCCGCTGAACTCATGCTGATGGCGTGATAACCCCTCATTTCGCTGTCGACGGGGGTGAACGCCCATGAGTGACAGAGACCGAAGGTGCGGCACGACCGGCCGTCAGCAGACCAGGCCGGCCCGCGGCCCTTCGCCCGACCGCTCTTCTGGGGCCCGCGAAGGCTCGGCCGTTCAGCCGCGCGAGAAGGAGCGCCGCCACCGGGGCGAGCGCCTGACGCTGGGGAGACGAGCATGACGACGGAGTCCTACAGCGACCCGGCAGGACCGGGCACGCCGTCCACGGGCGATGCCGACGACACCCAGGTCCACTGGGGCACGGCGTCCTTGTGGGCGGCGGAACGGCCCGCACGCCCCGGGGACCCGGAGGCGAGAAGCCGCGACGCGTGCGAGCCGCGCTCGGAGATAGCCGACGAGCTGATCCACACGACCATCGCGTCCAGGTCGCTGGAGGACATCATCCAGCTCCTCACCCTCCTGCGGCGGTCACCGGACAGCTCCCCCACCGCCGCCGCGGCCCTGCGGGCCGTGGTCATGGTCCGCTCCGTGGACGACGTGGCACGGCTCGTGGAGGTCCTCGGGCAGTCGCAGGACGCCTCGGGCCAGCTCGACGAGGCGGTCCGGACGGCCGCCGAGAAGCGCCCCGTCGCGGAGGTCGGCCGCCTCCTGGAGCTGCTCCACGAGCCGCCGCACGACCCCGGCGTCGGCACCGAGGCCGTCCGGGCCGCTGCGTCCAGGCCGGTCGACGACGTCGCGGACCTGATCAACCGGCTGGCCGTCCCGCAGGGCGCCCCGTCCGCCGGGGCCGAGACTCCTGAGGCGCCCGGGGGTGACACGGGTGAGGGGCGCGGCGACGACGCCCCGTCGACGCCGGTGACGCCACCGCCGCGGGCGGCCGAGGAGAAGCTGTTCCCGCACGCCCGAGGGCGGAGCCCGTGGCCCGCCGTGCTGCGGCGCCTCACGGGCGCGGCCCTCGTCCTGTGCGGCGTCGCCCAGGCGCCGGTCCTTTCGGACGGCTTCTCGCGCGCGTGGGGCGTGGCCCTGGCGATGGCCGTGCTGTGCGTGGTGGCCGGCGCGGCGCTCCTGGTGACCGGCGCCCGGGTGGCGCTCCTCACCGGGGTGCAGCTCTCCCTGGCCCTGCTCGCCGCCCACCTGGTACGCGGCGTCGTCAGTTCGACGGCGCTCGAGCGGGTCCTGGACGCCGCCTGGCCGGGCGGAGCGCTGGCGGACGCGCCCGCCCTCCTCGCGGCCGTCACGAGCGTGCTGGCCGCGGTGGCGCTGGTCCTGACCCTCACCGGACGCAGGGCCGAGCCCTCGCTGAACCCGGTGCGCTGAGGCACCATCCCGCGAAGGTGGCCGGCTGGACCCGCGTTCAGCCGGCCACTTCCATGCGCTGGGTCCCGATGACCGACAGCAGGCGCAGGGCCTCCGCCGACGGCGAGCCCGGTGCGGCGGCGTAGATGACGACGAGCTGGTCCCGGTCGGGGACGCTCAGCACGTCGCTGGTGACCGCAACCGGGCCGACGAGGGGGTGCGCGAACGTCCGGCAGGGCGTCGGCCGCCCGGCCACGTCGTGCGCCGCCCAGAGCCGGGCGAACTCCTCGCTGCCGGAGAGCAGTTCCCGGACCAGGCCGGTGACCTCCGGGTCGCCGGGGTAGCGGGCGGCGGTGGCGCGCAGGTGCCGGACCGCGGAGCGGGCGAACCCGTCCGCGTCCGAGTCGCCGTACAGCCGCCGGCCGTCGCGGTGGGGGCCGAGAAAGGCGCGCCGGACGAGGTTCCGGTCCCGGCGCGGCAGGGCGGAGAAGTCCTCCATCAGGGCGGCGGCCGTGTCGTTCCAGGCGAGTACCTCGTACGTCGCCGACATGACGAACGCGGCGGCCCCCGGCAGCGTCCGGATCAGGTCGAGGATGCTCTGCCGCACCTCCCGCGAGGGTCCGGGCGGCGGCCCGGGCGGGGTCCCGGCGAGGTGGTGCAGGTGGTCGCGCTCGGCGTCGGACAGGCGCAGCGCCCGGGCGAGCTGCGCGAGGACCTCGCGCGAGGGGCGGGTGGCGCGGGCCTGTTCGAGCCGCGTGTAGTACTCGGCGGAGATGAACGCCAACTGCGCCACCTCCTCGCGGCGCAGCCCGGGGGTGCGGCGCCGGGGGCCCGCGGGCAGCCCCACGTCGGCGGGGGTGACGCGTTCGCGCCTGCTGCGCAGGAAGGCCCCGAGCTCCTGTCGTACTCCGTGATCCACCCGCCCAGTGTGCACGGGCGCCGGGGCGCCCAGCCAGGTACTGCCGGGGCCTGGATGCGCCCGGCGGCGGGGCCCAGGCTCGTCGGCATGAACAACGAACCGATCATGTCCATCCCGTCGTCGGGCCTGCTCACCGGCAAGGTCGCCTTCGTCACGGGCGCCGGCCGGGGCATCGGCGCGGCGGCCGCGCGGCTGTTCGCCCGGGAGGGGGCCCGGGTGCTCCTCGCGGCCCGCACCGAGGACCAGCTCAAGAAGGTGGCGGAGGAGATCCGGGCGGACGGCGGCACCGCGGACCACGCGGTGTGCGACCTGGCCGACCGGGCGAGTGTCAGGGCCGCCGTCGACCGGTGCGTGGAACGGTACGGGCGCCTGGACGTGGCCTTCAACAACGGGGCGACGGGCCAGCCGCCCGGCCCGCTGGAGCAGCTCCCGGAGGCCGACTTCGACCACGTCAGCGCCGTCAACTTCAAGGGCCCGTGGCTGGCGATGTCCGCCGAGGTCGCCGCCATCCGCGCGACGGCCGGGCGCGGGGCCATCGTGAACACCTCCAGCGTCGGCAGCCTCATGGCCAACCCGGAGCTGCCCGTGTACGGCGCGGCGAAGCGGGCGGTGAACAGCCTCACCGCCTCGGCGGCCGTCACCTACGGTCCCGAGGGCATCCGCGTCAACGCCGTCGCGCCGGGCACCACGCTCACCGAGATGCTGCTGGAGTGGGACGCGAAGTCGCCCGGCACCGTCGACCGGCTCAACGCGCAGACGCCGCTGCGGCGCGCCGCCGACCCGGAGGAGGTCGCCCAGGCCGCGGCCTGGCTCCTCAGCGACCGCGCCTCGTACGTCACGGGCACGGTGCTGCGGGTCGACGGCGGGATGTGGGCCTAGGGCCTGTCCGGCCGTTCCCGTCCACCGCGCGGCACCCCGGGGCCCGGGCGCCGCGCTCAGCCGGCGTCCGAGCCCTTCTCCGACGGCCCGCGCCGGGCTGCCTCCAGGCGCTCCTCCAGCGACTCGCGCCAGGCCTCGTCCGCCTCGCCCACCCCGCCTGACTCGTCCGCCTCGTCCGCCTCGTCCGCCTCGTCCGCCTCGTCCAAGGATCCCTCCGGCGACCTGCGCCGGACCCGGTCCTCCTGGGCGAGGCGCCGCAGCAGTTCGAGCAAGGGGCCGGAGAGGGCGAGGACGACGACGGCCTGTTCGGCCAGGGCGGGTGAGTCGTCGAAGGCGGCGGCGCGTTCGAGGTCCAGGCGGGCCACGGCCGTGGCCAGCTCCGCGTAGGCGGCCAGCCGGTCCAGGCGGTAGTCGGCGTCGAGGCGGCGCAGCTCGCGCAGGGCCGTCGTCAGGCCGTGGACGTGCGGCGAGGTGCTGGGCACCCGCCAGTCCATGGCCGCGATCAGCTCGGCCACGTCGGCCGCCGCGGCGGCCTCGGCCTCCGCCTCACGCTCCTCGTCGCCCGCCGGCGCCTGCGCGACGGGCACCGGCAGGGCGTAGCTGATCGCCTTCAGCGTGCTGTCGGCGCTGTCGGCCCGGTCGACCGCCGCGAGCACGTCGCGGGTGGCGGCGATGGACAGCCCGCCGAGCGTGGTCAGGGCCTTGATCAGCCGCAGCCGCTGGACGTGCTCGTCCCCGTACTCGGCCAGCGTCGCGGCGGTCGCCCGGCCCGCGGGCAACAGGCCCTGGCGGCGGAAGTACTTGATGCTGGCGACCGGTACGCCGGTCGTGCGGCTGAGCTCCGAGATCTTCATGCGGCTTCCTCGACGACGGGGGACACGGCCCGGCACGCCCCGGCTGCCCCACTACGGCAATTGGACACCACCAACTCGATACTGTCACTATCCAGTGCTGGATAGTGACAGTATCCAGTTACGTAGCGTCATCGCACTGGAGCGTTCATGCCATCCCCTCAGCCCTCCTCCGTGCTCCGCAGCCCCCGGCTGTGGATCGGTACGGGCATCATCGTCGCGGTGGTCTCCACCCTGTTCGCCCTGCTCTACGTGGGCGGCAACGTGAACCCCAAGGGAAACCTGCGCGATCTCCCCGTCGCGCTCGTCAACAACGACCGCGGCACCGGCACGGGTGAGCAGCGCGTCAACGTCGGCGACAAGGTCGTCTCCGGCATCAAGAAGGCCGCCGCGCGCGACGACAGCATCGACTGGCAGGTCCTCAGCCAGGAGGAGGCCGACAAGCGGCTCGGCCAGGGCAAGCTCTACGGCGCGCTGGTCGTGCCGCGGGACTTCAGCGCCCGGGTCGGCGGACTCACCGCGCCGCGACCGCAGGACCCCGCCGCGGCGAAGGAGACCCCCGCCGCGCCCGTCCTGAAGGTGCTGACCAACCAGGCGGCGGGCAGCTTCGGCTCGTCCATGGCCAGTCAGGCCACGCAGAGGGCGGCCCACGCGGCCTCGGCCGAGCTGGGCAAGGAGCTGCTCGGCCGCGTACAGGCGCAGCAGGGCGGCAAGGGGCCGCAGGGCGAGGAGGCCGCTCAGGGGCGGTCGGCACGGCAGGACGGCAAGGCCGCCCAGGACGGGAAGGCCGCCGAAGGCGGGCGGGCCTCCAAGGCCGACGCGGGCCGCCAGGCGCCGCTGCCCGCCGCCGCCCAGCTCATGCTGACCGACCCCGTGACCGTGCAGGTCGCCGACGGCCACCCGCTCGACACGCACAGCGCCATGGGCCTGAGCGCCTTCTACTACGCGCTGGTCCTGCTGGTCTCCGGCATGCTCGCCGCCAACGTCATCACCTCTCAGGTGGACACCGCGCTCGGCTACCTGCACACCGACTTCGGCCCCTTCCGGCAGCGCATGCCCGTGCGCCACACCAGCCGCACGCGCACCCTCGCGGTCAGCACCGTCCTCATGCTGGCCCTCGCCGTGGTCATGGGCTCACTCGTGGAGCTCGCGACGGTCGGCCTCCTCGGCATGGACGCATCCCACCTGGGGCTGCTCTGGCTCTACTCCGTGGGCACCATCGCCGTCGTCGGGGTGAGCGCCCTGGCGCTGCTCGCCGTCTTCGGCACGCCGGGCATGCTCGTGTCGACCATCGTCTTCGTCGCCATGGCCGTGCCGTCCTCCGGCGCCACCGTGCCGCTGGAGGCGCTGCCCGGGTTCTTCCGGGCGCTCGCCGAGTTCGAGCCGCTGCGCCAGCTCACCGGTGGGCTGCGCTCGATCCTGTACTTCGACGCCCAGGCCGACGCCGGTCTGTCCCGGGCCTGGACCGCCATGGGCGTCGCCCTGGCCGTCTCCGTGCTCTTCGGCTTCGGCATGACGCGCCTCTACGACCGCAAGGGCCTGCACCGCGTCCCGCGCCCGGCGGAGTCCGCCGAGTCCGTGCCGGAGCCCGCGGCGGTCTGACGCACCACGCGCCGTGGGGGGGGGGGGGGGGGGGCGCCCCGCCGGGGGGCCGGCCCCCCGGGGTGGGGGGGCGGGGGGGGGGGGGGGGCGGGCGGGGCGGCGGGGG